>CALBPG010000145.1 GCA_937899065.1 uncultured Allomuricauda sp. | reverse complement strand
CTATGTGGCCACGATATAAATAATCAAAAAACTCAGCATAGTACATATTTTCCGTATTGAGACGCATCTCCCCTTCATCCTTTCCTTCGATAGCTAAATAAGCAAGGCGTTCTTGTTGCTTAAGAAGTGAATTTTCCTGGGCCAAACGTGCCTCTTCATTTAGCAGAAACTGCCGTTGTTGTTCTATTTTAACTTCCAATTGATTCCTTATGGGGCTATCGGGTACTAAATCGGTGACAAAACGTTGGTACAGTCCAGAAGTCTCCTGCTGACTCTTGGTTTTAGCGATAGCGGCCGTGAGATTGGGCAAGAGTTGACTTACAATTTCAGTCTTTTTGGTTTGTAGGGTATTTAAGGTTGATTGAACCGTATCAAATTCCATTACCCTGCGGTAGTCATGTTTAAACTCTGCAAGTAACGCATTGATTTCTGACACATCAGATGCTGAGGAAGAAATGCTGTTCAATTCAGTAATCTGTTTCTGCATAAGGACTGCGAGTATGTCTTCAATTTTGGAATTCAACTGACTTAATAGTTTGTCCTGCTGGGCTTTACCCAACTTAACGAAAAGTGCAGCGCTTTTGGATTTAAAATCGAGCACCTTTTCCATTGATTCGTATTCAAGCGGTAATGCTTTGTGAGCTTCAAAATCGCTTACTAGTTGATTTTCGGCAGCATTAGCTTCACTTTTAGTTATCTCTTAAGTTATAGACTTGCGCAAGGATGGAAAGAGTAAGGTATAATTTGTAGATAACTCCTTTTTTAATTCTTCCACTTCGATTACAGTTAAATCATTACGTTTTAGCGCTTTGAATTTTGTTTCCAATTCATTGCGGAGTAGGTTTCTTTGGCCAATTTTATTACTAAACGCATCGCTGCGAAAATCGATGTGATAATTGTAAATGATACTTTGGAATACCCAGGCTTTGTATCGGTCGGTATTGTAGTTCTGTTTGACATAACAGCTTTGTATTTTACGCCAACTTTTGGTCCGTCCGTTTTTTCCTGAGGCTATGAATGATTTCCCCCAATAAGGAGTATAAAATTTATCAGAGTAGAGATTGATTGCCATATTTTCGACCGAACCCCTAGGCATGGCCGTACCGATACGCATATTTGGATATTCGTTTTTGATAATATTCATCCAGTCTTCGATATCATCACAGCTCTGGGAAAAACAAAGGGTTGTGAAAAACATTGCCATTAAGGCAAAGCAATGGCATAAAGAACTTTTCATAAATACAAAGGTTATGTTTTCTTAATTGTCAATAAGGATAAGCCTAATGGGATTCCTCAAGAGAGTCAATAATAGTAAGTTTCAGTCCGGTATCCTTGTAAACATTAAAAATCAAGTATAGTCTACATATGGTTATAGTAAACTATTATATGGCCTTATTAAAATAAGGGAATTTTAACGTATGGTGTATTCTATATTGTTGAAGACGCCATCGGTAACTTGGATTAATTCACTGGTATCCGAATTTTCCACGTCAAATTCGAACTCACCAGAAATAATTCGCTCCTGCTTATCAATAGCAGTAATCCGTAAAAATCCAGTACCACCTTCCGTATCAAAGTCAAAATTTTCGCCCTCGATTCCATTGGATGAATACCCCCCTGCGAACTGCAGAGACAATGGGTCAGTTATTGGATTGTTAATCTGTACCCCTTCCGTGACAAGGTCAAAACTTAATCCCGCCATAGAAAAAGCTATGGCCTCACCTTGGGTGATGTCTTCACTTAGCTCAATACCAGCTAAGGTGAAGGTAAAAAAGGCTTCCCCTTGAACAAGTTGGGCCGAAATTGTGGATACGCCTCTGTCAACAGGAATGGCTTCAAAGTCGTTTCCATTTATTCTTGCCGTGATAAACGAACCTGTTAAACCATCATTGTCGTCATCTGTTAAGCCAGAGTCATCTTCACCACTACAAGCGGTCAGCATGATTGAGCAAATGAATACTATAAAACGTTTCATCTAAATAGTTTTTGAAATGAAAGATTGGTATTTCTTTCAGTGCAAGCCATAGAAAATGTATTATCGATAGTGTTTTTTAGTGCATCGTCTGGTTTTAATTGTATTACTGTTTTTAATGAGTATTTTGTTAAGTCAAATCAAACTTTCAATGAAAATACGATTAACCCTTGCTCTTTTTTGTCTCCAACTTCTTGGATATTCACAACATAGAGAAGTAGATTCCATTCAGAAACGTATTGAAAGTTATAAGGGTATTGATACTACTCTGGTCAATCTCAGACACAGCTATGCTGCTAAGAAATCAATGATGACTCCTTCTGATACTACTTGGTTGGCTTATAATAAAGAGACGTTGTCCTTGGCCGAAAGTTTGAATTATACCAAAGGTATATTGTTGGCCAACAACAATATAGGTGTCATCTATCATTATTTTCGTTCAGACCCTCTAACGGCATTGGACTACTATCAGACTGCATACAACATATCCGAACAAAATCCTTCTTTAAAGCGCTATCAATTCTCAATGTTGACCAATATTGGTTTAATTCATTATGAACAAGAGGATTATGAAAAAGCCATGCCCATTTTTAGAAAGTTGCTAAACTATCCACAACGGAAAAGCAATACACTTTCAAACATTGGTAATATCTATGGGCTCCGTCAGGAGACCGACTCCGCTGTGTATTATTTCAAGGCTTCCATTAAAGAGGCGAAGCGCACTGGTGATATATTGCAACTTGCAAACGTGAGAAGTAATTTAGGACTGGTACAGGCACAGGCTGGACAGTTAGATAAAGGATTGGCAAACACAGTTTTAAGTTTAAACATGGTTGATTCATTAGGTCTTGAAGTGGTCAGGGTCCCAGTTTATATAAATGCGGCAGAAGTCTATATGCACAGTAACAATTTGGATAAAGCCGAATATTATGCCACTCAAAGCCTTAGTTCGGTCAAAGCTTTGAATAACCTGTATACGGAAACGAAGTCGCTACAAACTTTAGCCACTATTCAGGAGAAAAAGGGAGATTTTAAAAATGCCTTGAAAAATTTTAAGGCAGCCAACATACTTAACGACAGCCTGGTAAGTGCAGACCGAAAGGTGGAAATTTCCAGAAAGGAAATTCAGTTTGAAGCGGATAAAAAAGAAGCACTTGCTTTGGCGGAAACCAAGCGTCAGCGTTTTATCAAAAACGCCTCAATCCTTGGTGGTGGCGGAATTATCCTGACATCCCTATTCGCTTTTGTTTTGTATCGAAGAAAACAAAAAGCGGACACTGAGAAGAAAGAAGCTCAGTTTAGGGCAACCGTTGCAGATGTGGAATTGAAAGCACTTCGTGCGCAAATGAATCCCCATTTTATATTCAACAGCCTTAATTCCATTGGTGATTATATTCTAAAAAATGATAGCCAAGCCGCGAGCGATTATTTGGGAAAGTTTGCAAGTTTGATGCGGATGACTTTGGAAAATTCCGACAAAAAGGAAATTTCCCTTGTGGAAGATATTGAACTGCTTAAGACATATCTTTCCATAGAACAAAAACGATTTGACCATTCTTTTGATTTTGAAATCGAGGTATCAGATAATTTGGATGCGGATGAAGTTCTAATACCGCCTATGTTGCTTCAACCCTTCGTGGAGAATAGCATTATACACGGTTTGGCCCCTAAGGAAAATGGAGGGAAAATTAATATCACTTTTAAAACTCAAAAAAACGAATTAGTCTGTAGTGTGGAAGATAACGGTGTGGGAAGAAAAGCTTCAGGAAAACCAATGCAATTAAACGGTAAAAGTTCAAAAGGCATCGCCATTACGCAAAAACGAATTGATGTCCTGAATAAGACAAAAAATGCGAAGGACGTGATTAAAATAATTGACCAAACTATTGGTACCAAGGTAGTCGTGACGTTACCATTACGCCTAGCCTAGTGCATACACAGTCTTCAGATTTTTTATCTTTAGCTACAGAAAATGACCTACCTAAATGGTAATATCCTATGGTAAAAACCTTGATTGTTGATGACGAAACCCACTGCATCAATAGACTGTTGCACTTAATTGGAAGACGACCAAACACCTTTGAAATCGTTGATACTTGCCAGACGGTAGAAGCGGCTCTGGAAGTGGTTAAAAACCATCCTCTGGATTTAGTATTCTTGGATATTGAGATTAAGGATAAAACCGGATTTGACTTTCTTCGACAGTGTGAACAAATTCAATTCAACACGATTTTTACAACAGCTTTCGACAACTACGCAATTAAGGCATTCAAATACAGTGCCTTTGATTATCTTCTGAAGCCAATTGACGTGGATGAATTCAATGCATCCATAGAACGCTTGGACAAAAAATTGGCCATAAGCGGTAATAATACTCAATTGAAAAGCTTGCTCACCAATGTCGAGAAAAAGAAACCAAGTTTATTGACCATTTCTTCTGTAGAGGGTTTTGAAACCGTACAAATGGCTGATATCATTCATTTGGAAGCCAGCGGAAATTACACATGTATCCATACTAGGGACAGTAAAAAAACAGTCTCTAAACCTATCAAATTTTATGAAGACCTCCTGGACAAAGACGAATTCTTTAAATGTCACAAATCACATCTTCTTAAATTGAACGAGGTCAAAAGCTACCACAAGGGAAAACAAAGCTATGTGATAATGACTAATGGCAATCAAGTACCTATAGCAGTGAGACGGAAAGACCAATTTCTAGGAAAGTTTGACTACTAAAGTGTATCAACTTTAAATATTGAAAATAAAATCAATGACTTAGCGTCTAAGTTAATGATAAAAGGTATGACTACTGAAATGGATACAATAGTAGCTGATTACAATATTCTTAAAATACAAAAAGTCAAACTTAATTTCTTTTATGGAGGCGACTTAGAACAAACATTAATTTAAGGTTATGTCAATTTTAAGCATTTGATTCTTAACATAAGTTAACACATATTATCCTTAATTTAAGGAAGGATTTAAGTGGGGAAATCCAAAGAATTTCTTTTAAAACCTCACTATATGGACAACTGTGTCTTAGCTACTAGCAAACTCCTTACACTTATAGGGGTACCAAACACGAAACAAAATCTAAAAGAAAAAATTCTAACTCACGGAGAGTATCCTAGTTTACTTTCAATAGCCGATACATTAGATGATTATAATGTTAATAGTGCAGCATTTAAGATTAACCGAGAGAGATTTGATGATTTAACAACTCCTTGCATCGTCCAAGTGTTTAAGGAGGGTACTCCATTTTTTTATCTATTAAAATCAATCTCCGGGGATGACATTTCCTACTATGATAATACCGGAAAACTGTTTAAAGGACCTAAAGAAGCATTTTTGAAACTCTGGACGGGTATTTGCTTGTTGGCAGAGAAGACGGAAAAATCCAAAGAATTAGGAATCGAAAAAACAAAAAAGACAAAAAGGTTGTTTTTTCTACTGACTTCGATATCCCTTGCTTTACTGCTTGTGAAAATCAGTTACACAACGTTCGTACCCTCAGAGGTATCCCATCAAACCATTTATCCATTTACAATCATTCTTTTTACCATAACAAAGGCTATTGGACTAACAACAGGTCTGCTATTACTCTGGTATGAAATTGATAAATACAACCCAGTACTGCAAAACATCTGCTCCACAGGAAAAAAGGCTAATTGCAACGCGGTTTTAAATTCAAAACATTCGAAAATTTTTGATGGAAACTTAAGCTTAAGCATAGTTGCATTTGCTTACTTCCTAGCAACAATATTTATCTTGATTTTTGGTGGGTATACTTTGCCTAACTTTAGTAGTGTAATACTTCTAAGTTACCTATCCTTCCCTATAATTCTTTTCTCTTTTTTTTATCAAGCTTTTTATTTGAAGCAATGGTGCAGGTTGTGCGTAGGAGTTCAAATCGTTTTGATGGCAGAAATCATTCTTGGTATTGTTTTCAAACTGCATAGTGGTAAACCATCTCTAGAAGTCCTATTGTCTGTAGCCATCATTTTCTTACTTACTATTATTTCTTGGAATCCACTAAAAGGACTGCTTTTAGTTAAAAAAGAGATTGTTTTTGAGAAAAGAAAAGTCAATAAGGTCCTATCCAATCCTTCAGTATTTGCAAGTTTGTTAAATAATTCGAAGGAAATCCAAACCCTTCCTAAAGGCTTAGGTATCCATTTAGTAAATGAAACAAGCAATTTTAGTCTAATCAAGATTTGTAGTCCTTATTGCAATCCATGCGCTAAAGCGCATCCCATCTTGGAAAAACTAATTGAATCTGGTAGAATTAGTCTTCAAATTGTCTTCAAGTCAAACAAGGCCTCCGCTCATATCGTCGAGCATCTTTTAGCTATAAATCAAGAATATGACAAAGAAAAAGTTAGAATGGCCCTTGACTATTGGTACAGTAGCTCAACTAAGGATTATAAATCTTTCGCCACAAAATTTCCAGTAACTACCAATCAATTAAACTTCAAGTCTGAAATAGAAGCTATGAACAATTGGTGTAAATCGGAAGAAATTACTTACACACCAACAATTTTTATCAACGGCCACGAATTTCCAAAGGAATATCCAGTAAAAGATTTGCTGCAGGTATTAACCTGATGAAGGCTCTGGCAATAAAAGGAATTCTTTCGCGAGGAATGGACATAGACCTGAGTGTCCTAAAGTGTTCAGGATATTAATTCAATAATTTTTTTAGCGTGAAAAAAATCAATGTTAAAAATCTAAAACTTGAAGTAGATGACATGCTTCAACGGGAACAGTTAAAATCCATTTTAGGAGGGACTGATGAATACGGTATTCCTGGCAGTGATTGTAATGACACATGTGGACCAAGATGGACTACATGTGGTCCTATTACGAGTCAAGGAATTTGTGATTTTGTCCCATGTACTAATTCTTATGTTCTGGTATGTCATACGTACAACGATCCATGGTAGTATTTATAACGTGAATACTTAGTTCTTATCAGGGAGAAATCGCTTAATCCGATTTCTCCTTTTTAACCTCCTTAAGTGAAAAAGAATTTTCCATTTTTTAAGCAACCTGATAGTAAAGACTGTGGGCCAACGTGCTTACGCATTATCTCCAAGTTTTATGGAAAGTCTATTTCCTTAAAAGAGATTCGCATCCTTAGTGAGACTACTAGGGAAGGCAGCAATCTATTAAAACTTAGTGAAGCAGCAGAAGCTATAGGATTCAAATCCATAGGTGCAAAAATCAATTTCAAACAGTTAAGAGATGCACCTTTACCCTGTATCGTGCATTGGAACAAAAGACATTTTGTAGTTGTTTACCAAATCAAAAAGAACATAATCTATGTTTCAGATCCCAGTTACAAATTGACAACATACCGGGAAAAAGAATTCATTGAACAATGGATTGGAAATAATGCAACGGAAGACACCAAGGAGGGAGTAGTTCTTCTCTTAGAACTCACACCCAAATTTAAAAGCTTAAGCTGGGCGAGAACTGATAAAAAATCATTGGGTTTTTTATTCCAATACCTTCTTAAATACAAAAGTCTTTTGGTTCAATTATGTATTGGTCTCCTTGTTGGCAGTTTATTTCAACTAATTCTTCCGTTTCTTACCCAAAGTATAGTTGACATAGGAATACAAAGCCAGAATGTAAACTTTATATACATCATCTTATCAGGTCAAATAATGCTTTTCTTGGGGCAGACACTTGTTAGCATATTTCGAAATTGGATTCTTTTGCATCTAAGCACAAGGGTCAATATTTCTCTGGTATCCGACTTCTTTATAAAATTAATGGCCCTTCCAATCGCATATTTTGACACTAGAATGACTGGTGATATCATGCAAAGAATTAATGATCACAATCGTATAGAATCACTTTTAACCGGATCTGCTTTAAGTACTTTATTTTCCATGTTCAACCTTGTCATTTTCGCTGGAGTACTTATCTATTACAGTCCTCTCATTTTCGGGATTTTTGCAATAGGTAGCGTTCTATATATCCTTTGGATTATGTATTTCCTGGATAGGAGAAAAGAACTTGACTACAAACGTTTTTCTCAGTTAAGTCAAGAACAGAGTACGGTTATTGAGCTAATTAATGGAATGCAGGAAATCAAGATGCACAATGCGGAAAGACAAAAACGTTGGAAGTGGGAATATGTTCAAGCCAGACTTTTCAAAGTTTCAATTCAGAATTTGATTTTGGAACAAACACAAGGTGTTGGCTCATCCATAATTAACGAACTTAAAAATATTATAATAACATTTACTTCTGCCCTACTTGTTATAGACGGGAACATCACTTTAGGTATGATGCTATCAATACAATACATAATAGGGCAGTTAAATTCACCAATAGGGCAAATGGTTGGCTTTATTCGCTCTTATCAGGATGCTAAAATAAGTATGGATAGGCTGGCCGAGATTCATGATAAAAAAAATGAGGAAGAATCAAATCAACACCTATCCAATAATGTTAAGCCTAACCAAAAGCTAATTCTTCAAAAAGTTCATTTTAGATATTTAGGAAATGACACAAATGTCATCAATGGTTTAGATATTGAAATCCCACCGAATAAAACTACTGCAGTTGTTGGGGCCAGTGGAAGTGGTAAAACAACATTGATTAAGTTGATTTTGAAATTCTATTTGCCCAATACCGGAAATATTTACAACGGTGATCAAAACCTTAATAGCTTATCTCACCGTGCGTGGCGGAATCATTGTGGAGTTGTGCAACAAGAAGGATACATATTCAATGATACTATCGCATACAACATTGCAATTGGGGACGATGAAATTGATGAAAGCCGACTTATAATGGCCACAAAAACAGCAAACATCTATGATTTTATCCAATCTCTACCCCTTGGATTTAATACTCAGATAGGTAACGAAGGTGTAGGTCTAAGTACAGGTCAAAAACAACGCATTTTGATAGCACGTGCTGTTTATAAAGACCCACCTCTATTATGTTTTGACGAAGCAACTTCAGCACTTGATGCTAAAAATGAACGGTTGATAATGGAGAAATTAAAAACCTTCTTTGAAAACAAGACAGTGATCATTATTGCCCATCGGCTAAGTACTGTGCAAAACGCAGATAAAATATTGGTTATGGAGGATGGCCAAATAATAGAATCTGGAACACATCATCAGCTTTTATTTCAAAAGAAATCATACTACCATCTTGTAAAAAACCAACTGCAACTTGAAAACTTAAAATACTAGTCACGTTATGGTTCAAAACAAGAGTAATGCTAAAAGACTTAACCTGAGGTCAGAAGAGATACAGGAAATCTTAACTAAACCGCCAACCTGGATTGTTCGTTGGGGAATATCGATGGTTTTTATGTTGACCGCTATTGTTTTGATTCTATCCTTCATTATCAAATATCCAGATTTTGTAACGGCCAAAATACTAGTTACAACAGAAAGACCGACAGAAAAAATTGTAGCTAGAGTTTCTGGAGCAATAGATGAACTGTTTATACAAAATGGTGATTCGGTCATTGATGGTAATAGGCTAGCAGTTATTAGGAACACTGCTGTAACAAATGACATTTATTTCTTGAAGTCCATTTTGGACACACTGTCATTAAATACAAATTTTTCAAAATTACCCGAATTAACAAAGTCAGACCTGACGCTAGGTGAGGTTGAATCCTCATATATTGATTTTCAAAAAAACTATATAGAGTACAGTTTGTTAAAAGAACTGAGACCTCATACAAATCGATTACACGCAAGTTTGAGCTCTTCAACAGAATTAAAGATTAGACTTCAAAATCTATCCAAGAAAAAAAGAATTTTAGATGAAGAATACCGACTTAGGACTAAGGAATTTGATCGTCATAAAACACTCTTTGAAAAAGGTGTGATTTCATTGCAAATGTTCGAGTCTAAAAGGCTGGAATTATTACAAATAGAAAAAGATTTAAATTCCTTGGTGGCATCAGCTTCTCAAATAAGAGAATCAATTTCCGATACAGAACAAGCTTATGTTGATATCAAAACCAATCAAAAAGAGGATGACACCAGATTCTTAGCCAATCTAAAGCAAGCTCAAAATTCCCTTAAAAAGTCTTTAAATGATTGGGAACAGAAATATGTTTTGTCGTCTTCAACCAACGGAGTCGTCAGTTTTCAGGAATTTTGGGGTGTAAATCAGTTTGTAAATACTAATGAGATTGTTTTTTCAATCTTACCGCTAGAAAAATCTTCTTTGGTAGGAAAGTTGGTTATTCCGTCTCAAAATGCGGGTAAGGTGACGTTAGGACAGAAAGTTCTAATAAAACTAGATAATTTTCCTTATGAGCAGTTCGGGACTTTGATAGGCAGGGTTAAAAACATCTCAATATCGCCAGACAAAGAAGGAAATTACTTTGTATATGTTTTTTTGCCCAATGGCACTATAACTTCTTACAATAAAAAATTACCACTTGATCAAGAACTAATTGGGAATGCAGAAATTATAACAGAAGACCTCAGTGTTGCAGCCCGTATTTTTTACAAGTTTAGAAATCTTTTTGGTTATCAAACTAATTATTAAATCCAGTGAATCAAACTTACATTAAAGACGATGGAATGCTTAGAAATAATTGACTGTATTGACGAGGGAATAGAGAACAAACGCCCGTTTATATACCTAAAAAAACAAACCGAGGTCAGAACGGTTTTAGATTTTGATCAAATACAAGGTATTGTCTGTGATTTAGGTGATAAATACATTTTAGAATCAGGGTATCCACACGAGCTGATTTGTCCTGTTGATTTAAGTATACATACCCCAAAATTCTTGTTCAAACCAGTTGGTCCCATCGTATTCTTCTCCGCAAAATCCTACGATACAGAGATACATGTTCTTGAAATTGTTAAACTTTTTAATAGTATACCATCAAGGAATACCACCATATATTTGAGTTCTAACATCTTTAACAAAATAAAGCACTTCGCTAACGATAACATTAACTTTAATCTTTACGAGAATTCTACCGCTCTTTCGGTATCCGCAAGCGTAATAATTACTCATGGCTATTTAGCCAGGTCAGTAATAAGACAAAAAGTTCCTTTAGTCATCTTGGGACCATACGGCTTAGGAGGTTGGATTACCCCTGAAAATATTAAATATTTACTTAAACACAATTTTTCGGGAAGACCTGGCGGCAATTACGAAGAGGTATTGCCATTGGAAGTTTTCATAGACGAGTTAGTGGAAATTAATAATTGCATTCATATCCAAGCCTTGTTAGAAGAGAACCATAAACTGCAGAAACAATTTTTGTCAAAATTCCCTAAAACAACAATCGAGGAAATTATTGAAAGGCTGAATTCGACTTTTTTAAGAATTCAAAACACCTATGAAAGAAATTCACTAAGAACATATCTGACATCAAATATTAACATAATTGAAAATAAGGGATATCTATATGCACAACGATATGTTTTCAAAGATTTGGTTTTCTCCTTACCAATAAATGAGCGCAAACTAATTACGGATTTGAGCTTTGGACTAACATGTCAAGAACTTCAAAAAAAACATGATATGGAGTCTGAGGAGTTATGGGAATTGCTGAAATATCTGTACACAAAAAAAGTAATCTATTTTAAATGAAGTATCGAGAGCGTCTTGAAGTTTTGAGTTTTTTTGATGTAAGCATAGTTATGCCTTTTTTCAATAGGTT
Organism: uncultured Allomuricauda sp.; assembly: GCA_937899065.1. GTDB lineage: Bacteria > Bacteroidota > Bacteroidia > Flavobacteriales > Flavobacteriaceae > Flagellimonas. Next base: position 18,983 of record CALBPG010000145.1, on the reverse strand, counting down.
GGGTGATTTCACAAGAACTCTTCCTTATAATGCTAAATTTTTTCAAAGAAATGGTATTGAAGTGGTTGTAGTATTGGATAGTCCCCATGAAGAGTTGGGTTTGATAAAACTTATTGAACAGTACCCCTTCATTAATTTCAAAATAATAGTCAATAGAACCGCGCATGAATGGCGAAATCCATGCAAAGTTTTAAATGTTGGGGTTAAAAACTCTTCATACAATTTTATCATGGTTTTAGACCCTGAGGTAGAATTAATAACCGATGTAATATACCAGTTGCGGTATGTAATAACTTTCTATCAGAATTCTTATGTAACAGGCGTGGTCGCATTTTTAAGTCATGACGAGGATATTTCAAATGTAGAAGCTGAGACTATTTGGTTACCATACGGTAGTATAATGATGGCGAAAAGACATCTTCTCGTTGTAAGAGGGTACAATGAAAATTTCACCAAATGGGGTGGAGAAGACAATCAAATAAGAAGAAAACTTGACTTAATAGGACTACAACATATTGAGCTTTTGGATGCAAAAACTGTTCACAGAGAAAAAAACAGTGACGGACACATGCAAAGATCTTTAAGGGTAGATGAGATGCCGATTAAGCATCTAAAAAACATATTATATCCCAAAAAAGCCGTTTTTAATGATGAAACCTGGGGACTTGATTTTGATGAAATTATTTGGAGCTGGGATATTAATAAAAGCTACGATGAACTATATAAATATTTAAGTCTATTTGAGAAATACTGGACTGGGCGAGAAAGCACCTTGAAGTCAAATTTTCAGATTGTTTGTTTAGTTCAAACTAGAAATGAAGCCAACTCAATTTCTGAGTTTCTGCTTCATTTGGATAGCATTTTTGATGGTGTTATTGTTTTGGATGATGGAAGTACCGACACTACTTATGAAAAGACGGTTAGTGAGAAGCTATTGCTGAAAGTTAAAAAGAAATATAAAGGATACTTTGATGACTTGCAGAACAGAAACCTCTTGCTAAGGTTGTCAAGCTTCTTTAAATCCCAATGGTTCGTTTTCATAGATGTTGATGAAAGATTTGACGAGCGATATAATAACGTCCGAAAACTGACAATGAATGATGATATTGATGTCTACAGTTTTCTATTAGTTGACATATGGAACAATAAGGATACTTATCGTTATGATTTGCCGTATGGTGAGAATGGTGTACTGAAAAGAGGGAGAATGTTCAGAAGCCATGGAAGCCTACAAATAATATCCCAGAGAGAAATTCACTTCCCTGCTGTGCCTTATTATCGCAACCATCAAATTGCAGATATATTGATTCATCATCACGGAAATTTCAGTAAACAAATTAGAAGGAAAAAGTATGAATTATATTCTGCACAAGACCGTGACGGAAAAAAAATGGGTTTAAGTTCCTATGACTACTTGCTTGAAAATGAAGTGCATCTAAAACCAGTTGCTGACCTCAACATTCAGAATTATATGAAGAGTATCCGGTCTAAACAATTAAATCCAGATTCATAATCATCATGAAAAACCTGAATCCTCCTTTAATTTCTTGTTGTTTTATTGTGATCTCTAATCGGTTTCTTCAAAACTCTATCGAATATTTCCTAGGACAAACGTATCCAAACAAAGAACTTATTATTGTTTTTGATGAAAATCAAGTTAGCATGGATGAAGTTTCCAGAGACACCAGAATTAGGCTCTATCCAATGAACAATATTGATGAGTTAAACTTTGATTCCTTGTTTAGCCAAGCACTAAAAAAAACTAGCGGAGAGTACATTTGCCTCTGGCAAGCAAATACTTGGTATCATGCTGCTAGATTGGAATATCAACTTGAAGCTATGCTATCCACATCAGAAACAGCTTCTATGACCAATCAAACGTTGATTTATGATTTATCAACTAGCAAAATATATGTTTCTTCAAAGGAATTTCTTGAGTTTACACTTTTTTTCTCAAGGAAATTATTAAACCATTACGGAAAAGAAATTAGCACAAACAACTTTAGCTTAAGAACTTTTTCTGAAAGACTAATACGAGAAGAAAAAATCTATTTCCTGAATGATGTGCCTAATCTAAGTGTATCATTTTATCAATTAGGTTCAAAAAACCATTTGATTAGCAGAGCTATTCAAAATGCTTTTGAACTAAAAGCCAAAGACTCTAAACTAATACAAGGTGTTTTGGAAAAAGGTAAAAATCATTACCAAAATTCTGTCACTTTAGACTCAGTCTTAGGTAACCACCTACTTGAAGAAAAACTAAAGAGTGAGGACCAGGCTGCAAAAATTCCTGCAAAGATTCATTTGTTGTGCAAAAACAAAAGCATACCAGAAAAGTATAAACCCTTTTATGATCACCTAGTTGAACTGCATCCTGAATGGGAAATCAATATCTATGATGACGATGACGCATTAAATCTTGTTAAAAACCATTTTCCGGAATTACTGACCTTATATCAAGATTATGAATTTCATATTCAAAGATTAGACATTTTTCGTTTGATTATCGTTTTTTTAGAAGGGGGGTTCTATTTGGATATGGATGTGTATTGTCTAAAAAACTTATCAGAACTTAGGTGCCATATGCTGGTTCTGGGTGATGAGAGAACATATACGGATAGAGAATGTCGAAAATATAATTTGAATCCAAGTAAAAGACAAATCGCAAATTACATGTTTGGAAGTATCCCAAAGCATCCTTTTTGGCTTGAAGTGCTTTTGGAATCAGTCGTTAGATTTAAGCATAAGATTGAAGAAGAGGGAGATGTTCTTTACACTACAGGCCCTTGGTTGCTTTCTGACGTTTATTATAAACTAATCAATAAGTATGACGATATTAAGTTAATAGAGAACAAGTTTCGTCTATGCCTTAAACATTGTAATGAGATTTCTTGTCGCTTTGGAGACTATGCCGTGCATTGGCATATGGGCTCATGGAGATGGAATAAGAATAATCCTAATCATACAAGAAAAAAAAGAACTATTCGCAACTATGGAAAAATCAATAATATCGCCAATTCGGTACTTAGTTCAAAAATTAAGGTCCTGTCAACGACTGGAAACTGACTCACTCTATTTGAATAATTTTAGAGTCGTAAATAGGGATGCCGTTGTTCGAAAGTCCCTGAATAACAACCTTATATAACCCAGTAGTATCAGAAGCATTAAAAGTAATGGATGATTTAGCCTGGCTTAAAATTACAAATGGTTCCCAGAATAGCGTTGGATTCTCTGAATCTCTATCTCCTTCTAAATCATTGGAATTCGTTTCAGCACTATTCTTAGCATTATAGGACTTGCTTGACTTATAAAATCCGGGGTGATTAAAACGAATACTTGAAACGCTTTTAGATTTACTTGTATTTGGTCTTGTAAAACCATCTTTTGTATAAACTGCTATAACCCCATTCGCCGCACTAGGACCATAAATAGCCGCCTTGGGGCCTTTGAGTACGTCCACAAAATCCACATCAGCAAAAGGAATCGCGAGAATCGCTTCAACATCATAAACTGGGGAACTGTTCAAAAGAAATAAAACTCCACCTCCAGATGACGTTAAAGAACTTGGAGATCTTAGGTTTACAACACCATTGCTAACAGTCAAACCTGGAACCCTACCTACTAAAGCGTCCAAAACATTAATCCCGTAATTTTTTGGTATATCATCAAAATCTACTGAATTAGTAGGATTTGAGTATAGAATTCTCTTTTTTGAATATCTATCTTCTTTTTTTTTCTTTCTTCCTTTGATTTCGACTTCTTTTAATTCAACTACTCTGTTATTTGAAAATGTAGGCGTTTCCGTTTCATTGTCTTTTATGATTTTTTCTATTATATGTTGGTTACTAACTTGAGTATCAAATATTCCCTTGAATGGGTCCAGTTGTGGCACTTCCCTCAAATATGTTACTACAGAATCAATTTCTATAGATAAATCATCTCTAGGACTTTTAGTTTTGATTAATACTGAAGTTATATTATCAAAAAAAAGTTCTTTAAAGTTGAAGTATCCTTTAGCATCAGTCCTTGTCTCATCATACCCTACCTCAGCCTTATTTTTATATACCATGCTAATGTCCGTTACTAGTGATTTATCCTGCTTACTTTTTACCCTACCCATGATAGTCAGTCCATTACCAAAATTGTTCGCATAATTTTGATTGATTGGCCATGATAGAATTTTACGATAATTTTGGGTCATCATAAGCAGGTCACAAATCTCCCTCTTGGATTTATCATATGAATGAAAAAAGTAATTTGGATTCTGTATTTGGTTACTTAATTCGGAATTAAACATCAAGAAAGTCTCTATGTTAGGGTGAATATTACGTCGCTCTTCGCTATCAATTTTTGATACACTTAATGAGGCGTTTATTGTGCCGATATGCTCTTTACTTGAAGCCAAGTTTACGGTTATCAAATCTCCTTTCTCATAAACTTCTTGGGAAGTGTTAATACTAAAGTGTTCCTTGTCATCCAATACTGAGTTTACAGCTAGGCGTTCACAGATTGGAACGTTGTTTTTGTTATAAAGGACAAATTGGAATATCCCTGATAACAGTTCGCTCTTAGGAATCTTAACAATTGCTTTGGATTTATCACTCGTTATCTTTCCACCATAAATAAGCTCAGTTCTTTGTTTAATTGTAAAATGAAAATCATTTAAACCACCAGACAAAGAAGAGAAGATGTTAACTCGGAAATGATCTTCATACTCGATTAGTTTAATTGTCGTTCCAAACTCTTCGGCAACGGGTAAATAATAAGCTGATTGTATTTCTCCAAAGGAAGTCTTCGCGCGGTATTGCTTCCCTATCTCTGGAGAAAACTGAAAAAAACCAAGGCCAAAATTTGAAGTATTGAATTTTAGGATTATTTCATCATTTTCATCTATAATGACCCCATCAAGTTTTATCCCTGAACCTTTTTTATCCACAACTTTTATGGCAACTTTATTGATGAAACCACATACTAGTGAGCCGCCCTCAGGAAAAAAATGTAAATCTATGTCGGACTTACTGGTAATTGATTCTTTATCCTCTGTTTTAGAACCTACACTGTAAAGCGGTTTTATATACAGTTTTTTCTCAAAAAGAAATGCTATTTCTGAATTGAACATGTCAGCGGTGTAAGCCCTAAATACATACTCTCCTTCAATGCTATCAAATGGTACTTGTATGTCTCCATCTGCAAAACCATTTTCCGATTTAACAATCCTCGAAGAAACAATTTTACGCTCAGAGTTGATTAAATCAATATAAATTGCTGTTGGCTGGACTTTAGGAAGAAACGAATAAGCATCAATTAGATAAACTTTGAACAAAATGTGGTCTTCTGCAACATATTCAGACCTATCTAGATGTACGAATATTTTGTTGCTAACAAGAGAATCAGGATTTACTTTTTTTGCAGTAAAATCTGGTTGGAGATCATTTTTTTTGGTAGGAAAAAAAAAACCTAGTAGGCTAAAAATTATTACTGCACTAAGTATTTTTATAATCAAAGCTTGCATAAAAAAACTTCTTTCATAAATATAAAATTTCTCTTACAGTTACTGTTTTAAAGATTTCATAAATCTAAATGTATTGAATAGCATAAGTGTTGATTTTGAACATCTCAAAATATTGTGTTATTCTAGGCAATTGTATTTGAATTCGGTAAAGAGGACATGGGGTTAATTAGTTCTTTGAGTTTAACAGGGGGTTAATGGCAACAGCGAGGTTGTTACTTATTAAGTTAAGTCCGGTTTTGCGCAACTAGGAAGTATTAAGCAGCAAGAATTCAAACTTTTTCGACTTGGAAAAAAATTACTCACTAACGATATCGAGAGTTTAGCTTTTGAATATAATAGAAGAATCGCTGATAAATTTTATGAGAGAATATACCAATGGATAATTGGAACATCCACGCATTAGCCGCCAATTAATCCAGTCCATATCTTCTCTTAACCCGGTTGCCATACTTTCTGGCTATTTGGATGTACTCCCCAAGTATTTGAGTTTGCAACACCTCATCGTCGATATTGTTCCTTCTTATCGGTACTCTTTCCTCCATCTCCGTTCTAAAGTTTCGTATCATATCAAGTAGGCGCTTTTCGGCTTGCGTTGAGGTGTTGTAAAAGAACCTGTCCTTGATATCATTCCTGAAATCATTGTAGTGCCTTTTCAGTACGATTTGGCACAATTGGCGATATTTTTCTTCTGTAAACATGGATATAATCCAAAATTATGGACATGTTCCTTTAATTGCTACTTGGATTTCCCGAAAGATCGATCTAATTTGAAAGCACCAACCAAACTAGACTATGTGTTACGACGTATCTGCGGTAATGCAGACCCAATTGAAAAGGGCAAGACGTGATGGTGATATACACGCCATTAGGGAATTGACCCAACGACTTGCTAGGGACACGGATTTACCGTTGTTCCATACCTCTGGATTTAGTCATCCAAAGATGTTGATTTATACCAATGACAGTCCAAACATGCCCGTTGTATCACAATGGGGATTGGTTCCTTTCTGGGCCAAGGACAAAAAGGATATTTGGAACAAGACATTGAACGCAAGGGGAGAAACCATATTCGAAAAGAATTCTTTCAAGAGTTCAGCAAAGAAGAAAAGATGCCTTATTCAAATTGATGGCTTCTTTGAACATCATCACCATAGCAAGGTAACAATACCTTATTACATCTCAAGAAAGGATAACGAGCCTATTACCTTGGCAGGATTATGGAATGAGTGGACAGACCCTAATACCGATGAGATATTGAACACCTTTGCAATTGTGACCACTGAGGGCAACCCGATGATGGCTACCATCCACAATAATCCCAAATTAAAAGGCCCCAGGATGCCCGTAATCCTTCCAGAAGAGTTGGAGGACAAATGGCTTCATAGTTATGACGATGAACTCGTACAACAAGCCGTAGGGGGCTTAATTGAGAAATATCCGGAATGTAACATGCAAGCCCACTCCGTAGGTAAGTTGAGAGGAAAGAATGCAATCGGAAACGTACCAGAAGCATTGGAGGTTTTCGAGTATGACAATGTACCTGTAGAATACTAAAACCATAACCAATGGATATCAACCAATACCTTGAACTTTCTTACGAAGACCAATGGGAGGCTATATTCAATAGAGGCAAACCAATTACATCATTTGAATCAGTGGATTGCAAATACATCTTGTATGCGATAAGCAATTTCTTTGTGGATATCGAACTCTGTCCAATTGAAGGAACGATTATAGGGAAAAGTGCCTTCATAAAAGGACCAAAGTTGGAGAAATACCTAAATGAAAAAAGAGAACTACTGCGGTTATACTTTCCTTGCTAACTGCGGAGCGAGAAATAACTCAAAACTGTTATTACAAATAAAATAAAAGTTTTTGTAGTCATGTTTTTTTCGGATTAGCAGTTTTATACCCCCCCTACCCAAAAAAATAGGCCAAGTAAAATTACAGCTAGATGGCGATGTATTAAACTTAAATATCTAGATGTTTAGACCCCTTACCCCTCTTTTCTTTTTTTAACAAAAAGTTTCAAACTTCAAAGAATGAAACATAATATTCTTTCTATTATTCTTTAAATATTATTCCTTTAGTATGTAGAAAACTACAACCTAGAAATATGAAAACTACAAACCTAATTAAGAAATCAGCTTAATTTAAAACCTAGAACTCATTTCGTTCCAAACAAGATTATTATAGTGAATAAATACAGGAAAGTCTTCCTGATATTCATCATAGCTGGTGAAATTGTTTAGTATATTTGAAGTGCTATCATTACCGTTTAAAAGTGCATCAATAAAACATTCAAAAGTCCTCGATATGGTCTGCAACTCGTATTTCTTTCTCATCAAATTGAGTTGGTAGATTGTCTTTTTGTTATAATCAAGTTCCAATTTTGCTTCATATACTTCATTTGCATCTGAAATATGGGAAAATGTTTTAGCATTGTAAATGTTGTTCAGGTCTTCCAATAATTTAAAAGTGTGATATTTTTCATCATTTGTGATTACTTCATTACTTTTAAAATCAAGGTTCAGTATTCCTTCTAGAAACTTTTCTTGATAAGGTTTCTTGACATAATCACTGATATAATTTATCATAAACTCTTTTGTGACCAAATAGTGGTTTTTGTTCAAAGGGCCTTTGCGTTCAACTATCAGACCATAATCGACAAATTTCGCTTTTATAGTCTCTAGTCTCGTTCTTTTAAGCCCTATCTCAGATATGATTCTGTTAGTTTGATAAAAAAACATTTCGTTACCGAAACATTTTTGTTTGATCAAAAACCATTCAAAAAAAACTACTTCATCTAGGCTCACTTTACTAAAATTGTAGGTTGTGAGTTTCTTAAAGTTTACGGCCAAGGGGTGATGTTCTGCATTACTATTCATTACTCTAATCTTAAAAGTTAATACGAGAAATATCTAGAAGCCAATGCAATTGATCATTAAACATTGTTTCATTTTTTCAGCAAAAACTCAAAATTTAACATTTGTAATTTTCAAATGGGCCTCATCTTGAAAACGTAGCGGAAAATCATTCGTATAAATACTAGTGGTCGTTCTTCTTTTATGTCCAACAATTTGAGCTGTAACTCTTTCATCAACTAATAATTGCTGAGCTCTATCGATAAAGGTATATCTCGCAGATTTAGGTCTCAACTCTACGCTCAACGACAATTTCCGACTCAGTTCCCTCATCCTTCTTGAAAAGTTGCCGGTGAATGTCCTATAGTTTGTGGCTAAATGAATCGGGACTAAATATGGAGATTCTGTGGTTTTGTAAATTTTGAGAATTTCTTTTGCAGGGGTCAATATCACATTGCTACAACTGGTATTGGAATTCCCTTTGTTCCTATTGAAAACTATCCTTCCGTTAACCACATTTCTATCATATCTTAATTTCGCAAGTACTTCAGGGTCAATACCACCTAAATAGAACATCAATAGCCAATAATTTCGGTAATGATAATGCCCGCTAAATCCATCTTCACGTTTAAAACTAGCCCGATGCAGCTTTTGTATATCTTCCGTGGAGGCAACTGTTTTGAGCGAGTCCGGTATGGTTGTTTTAACTCCCTTAAATGGATTGGGTTTGTCAGAAAGCTTATTCCAAAGTGACTTTAGAGATCGGATATAACTATCCACTCCGGAAGGTTTATTACCTTGTTTTAATAATTCATCCCGAAACATTCTTGTTATATCCTGAGATACATTGTTAAAAGTAGAATACGGATAGAACTTATTGAAACGTCTTATAGCACTCCATTCCGTTCCCCGATAGTTGTTTGGAAAAGAATTCATAGCTGAATCATAAAATGAGTCTTTATCCACATTAAAAATCCAATCCTTCACCTCTTCGAAAGACAAGTTCCTTTTGGTAGATTCTAGTAAAACTTCAGAGATTCTATCCCTAAGCAGAATCAAATAATCGAGTATCATATAATAATCTGGATGTTTGCTAGTTGGTTTCGACAGTTTTGGATTCCATTGATTCCTCTCAGCATAGTAGCCAGTTCTCCAATCTCTATCTTGATAATTGTGACTGGCATAAACTATAATAGGATATCCCTTCTTGGTTCTTTTACCTGCTCTATCGAGCAGCTTAACTTTTATTTTCATATGAGACGGAAATAAGACGGAAATAATTTCGCTAAACCCCTATTTTTAACGAAATAAGCACCTATCTAAAGGTAGCAAAAAAACCTCTGGAAATAGAAAAACCCCAGAAACACTGGGGCTTTGAAGTGGTGATCGCGATAGGATTCGAACCTATGACCGTCTGCTTAGAAGGCAGATGCTCTATCCAGCTGAGCTACGCGACCTTATGTCGTGTTGCGAGGCTGCCTGTCCGTCCGAAGTAAAGCGGAGGCGGAAGCTACGCGACCTGTTTTGCGGGTGCAAATATACAATTATGCCGTAAAGATGCATAATGAATTGTCAAGAAAGCGCAACTTCTATGGTTATCTATTTTCGAAGCTTCTCTTAAAACTTCAACTCTTCTTGGGCGTCCCAAAGCCCCCAATACGCGCCTACGTCTCCCTCTGCTCCGATTTTCCAAGATTCATCAAAAGAAGAGAAGTAGAAAATTTCAATATCGTCTTCCTGAGCCCATTTTTGCGTGTTCATAAAGTATTTGAGCATATTATCCAGCGAGGGGTAAGCACCTTCCAAGCTACTACCTTGACTTGGCCAGCCGGTTTCGGAAATGATAACTTTTTTCCCTTTTGCAGCACGTAAGGCCCGCTGGTACATGTCTTTCATGTAAAGCAGGGAATAATCTAAGTCACAACCTTCCCAAAAAGGATAACAGTTTGCGAGGATAACATCACAGGCATCTGCTATTCTAGGATGGTCAGAGAATTCATAATAAGCCTCAAAGTAAACAATAGGTACATCAGGACTGGCCTGTTACCCCCGCGACAAAAAACCTAGTAATTCATCTTCGGTTAAATCGCCTCGAAGCAAAACCTCATTCCCGACCGCTGCGATATCCACCACCCCGTCATTGGCCATTTGAATCAAATTGGTTACCTCTTGCTCGTTAATTTTAGGGTCATCGCCCAACCAAGCACCTACCATAGTCTTAATACCAAACTCTCTGGCTACTTTAGGAATCAATTCATTTCCTTCGGTACAGGAAAACGAACGAACCCAATCCGTGTAGGGGCTGATGATTTCCATTCGTCTGCGAATTTGCTCTTCCGTAATTTGCTCTCCAGGTTTTTGCCCTTCTTCGTAAGGACTAAAGCAAAGACCATGCATTCCACCGTCCAACACTTCACGACATAGCTTACTTAGTTCTTTCGTGGTTTTGCCCGCATAATCCATAGCGGCCAGCGCTAAAAATTTTTCTTTTCTTGATGACGACATGATAGTATAAATATTGTTTTGGTTGTGATTCCGTTTGGGTTAAAAAACGCCTCTACAGTTTTTTCGGTTAAATATTTTAATCCGTTCTACTTCTTTGGCACCTTCTGGTATTTCAGCTAGTTGCAAGCCTGGGTAATCATCCGCAGCTATCCACTTTACTATAGTTGCACTAAAAAATTCAGATGTAGCCGTATCCGCTTCGTAGATAATCAAATCGTACGCTTCACCTTTATCCCCACCAAACCTAGTGACCACCTGCCATTCTCCATCCCTTTTGTAGGATGTATTGGTGTGGTCTGATTGCGGATAGTACCTATCATCCGTTGGCCTAATAAGCACCCAAATATCTTTTGTATGGGATTCTGGATATACGCCCATCGTTAGAATACGGCAATCCACAGAGTCTTTATCGATGGGGGAAACTACACGTACAGCATCAACAGGTCCATCCATCTTTAATTTATTTCCGATGGAAACTTGCTCTATTTGTGTATTGTAGTTTACCAAGTTCGAGGAATAGCTTCCGTAAATCATCATTAAAATTCCTATGATGCCGAGAGGTACCACGAGTTTGGTGCTGAACAAGCTTTTCCCTGAACTTCCCTTTTTTCCACCAAGGATGGCAATTAAAATAAGGGCTGCCCCGATTAAGAGTATTACTATTTTTGTTGACATTTTGTTTCTGTTTTAAGGTATTGGTTATTGCTTTCCCAAAGATTACAACACTCCTCTTCGCTCCTCTAGTTGTATTTTGATTTCCTTCGCTCTTTCTTCAGACAGGCTATATTTCCACATCACCCATATGGCCAAAGCTGCCGTGACGACTGGAAATACGATATCAGCAATTCGAAGACTTACTAATGTTTCCTCGGATTGTGCGGCCAGACCACCGTCAAATCCTATTAACTGCAGTACCAAACCACCAAATACCAAGGCTAATCCTTGCCCTAATTTTACCACCCACCAATACAAGGCGCCAAATGTACCTTCTTTACGTGGCATTCCGTTTACCAATTCATCCAAATCACAGACATCGGCCGTCATACTCATCATCAAAGTAAATAAACTTCCTAAACCAAAAGACATTAGTGGGATTGGAATGAACATTAACCAAGGATTATCAGGTGTAAACGTCCACCACTTTAAAACGTAACCAACTATCGAAATCGCAGTTGCGACGATAAATGCGGTTCGTTTTCCCCACATAGTGGCCATTTTAGATACAATAGGAATCACAAAAAACGCAGAGACCAAAGCTCCTACAGAACCAAACCAAGCTGGCCATGTTCCTGTTGCGCCGTAATTACCATTAAACAAATAGAATACGATGATAAAGAAACTGAAAGAAGCCACAATTTGATATCCATTGAAAACCAAAAATGTTGCACCACATAGTTTCATAAATGGCTTATTCTTTATCGCATCTCCAATGCTTGACACCAAATCCTTTAAGTTGGAAAAAACACTCTTAAGCGTAAGTTTCTTTCTATCTGCCATATTTCCTGCATCTATACCGCGACAGAATATCGCAGGAAGAATTCCTAAAAGCAAACAACCCAAACCAACATAGAGGGCTAATGTTCTAATACCAATGGCTTGACTTTCGAAGAGACTTTCATTCGGTATCATTGGCCAAAACCAGGGTACAATAACCCATGCCACCAAACCAACAGTTTGAGAAAACGCCATTAAGCGCGTTCTTTCGTTGTAATCTGTAGTCATTTCAAAACCAAGTCCAACCAATGGGGTGGCAAACATGGTATTACCAATTAGAAAAACCAAAGACATGATTAAGAAATACCAAAAGTTATAAGTTGCCGAATTTGTTTCGTCCATCTGCCAGAGCAAAACGAAGAAAATAGCGCTTAGAATAGCGCCGATGAATATATAAGGTCTTCTTCTCCCATATTTTGAACTGGTATTGTCCGAAATAAAGCCCATTACCGGGTCCGTAATGGCGTCAAAAATTCTTGGCAAACCTCCTAATATCCCCGCCTGAAGAGGGTCCATTCCAAAAACAGTTAATAAGAAGAACATAAATACCCCCAACGCACCGGGAAGGAGATTGAGCACTAAATGTCCGGCTCCGAACGCAGCTTTTTGTCCCAATGGGACTCTATCTTGCTTAGCGGTTTTTACATTAGCCATCTTGATTGTTTTTTAGTTAGTATCTGTTGGTTGTATGATAATGGTTTGAATAGCACGGCCGGGAATTACCCCCGTCTCCATACTTTCGTCCAACTTGAGTTCAAATTCTTTGTTCGATTCGTTTTGGTTGCACAACACAATAACAATGGTCCCATCCGTATTTTGGACAGCCGTAACCAAAAGGTCTGCATCACCAGATTCAAAACCGATGCGAGTTGCACCGGGTCGAATGAAACGACTGAAATGGGACATGGTATAATAGATGGGAGTGAAATACACTTCATCTTTTTCAGGGTCTACAATTACGGGTGCCACACACCAGTTTTTAAACCAATTCGGGCCACCTTGACGGTCCAGCACCATATTCCAATCAACCCAACCGTCTACCCAATTGTTCATGCAACCAATAATATCCCTTGCGTAGCGATATACAGGTGCATACTTGGGATGTAAATGCTTTAAATGCTCAGGAGCCCAATCCCATCCCCAATCCGTGGCTTCTTTGGACCAATACCAAGCATCATCTTTCCATTTTGGAACTTCAGCATCCACGCAGGCTTCGGTTTGGATAAGGTGTTTCTTCGGTGCTTTGTTGTGCGCTTATTGCAATTCCTCAGGGAATACTTCAAAAGTACTTGCGTACCAATGAATTGCCGTGCCATCAAAATATTTGCTGGTTTCTTCATTTTTGAACATTTCATCTACCCATTCTTGGAGATGCTCCCGGTTTTGGTCGTACCCTAAAATTTTGACCTCATGTCCGTCTTTTTCGAGCTGTGGGCCAAGATAATGTTGTACAAAAAGCGTCATTTCTTCGGGAGTGAAGTGCATGCTTTCCCAATTGTTGTCATTACCCAGCGGTTCATTCTCCACCGTAAAGCCCCAGATGTCGATATCCTCGAGTTTGTATGCGTCAATATATTTGGAGAAAAACAGGGCCCAAGTATTGTAGTAATTGGGCAGCAGTTTTCCACCGCGCCAGTCGTTGTTGTCTTTCATCCATGGGGGTGCCGTCCAGGGCGAAGCGATAATCTTAAAACCATCTTTTGAGATTTTCTGTGCTGCCTTAATCATCGGAATTAAATCTTCCCGGTCTTCGTCAATGGAGAATTGACTCAGCATTTCATCACCTGCTACAGGAGCATATGAATACTGGCCTAACGAAAAATCACATGAGTTCATGTGTGTCCGAGTCAGGGAATACCGGGCGCCATCCCATCCAAAATAGGCCTCGATTACTTTGTTTCGATTGGACTCGCTCAACTGATTGAGCAAATGGGCAGATGCTTCGGTAAATGACCCTCCAAAACCCGTAATCTTTTGAAATCTTTCTTGAGGTTTCAGCAGTATCGTTGCTGTGGCTTGCCCTTTTGCTTCGGGTTCCACTTTTTCCATTTTTTTACCATCGGCAGATGTCTGATATACTTCCATTTGAAGTTTGTCAACCTTGGCACAGGCATTCAGCATAGATAAACTTATTAAGAATAGTACGGTTTTTATCGTTTTTTCAAATACAGGTCTCATCGCTTAGCATTTTATTCCTGCATTTCAGCTTGTTCTTTTTGCGTTGGCGGTACTAGCACGGTTTCCATCAATTCGGCCATATCCCGACCAAAGGTTTTCGTAATAGTATTTCCATTTCTGGACAAGCCTTCAAAAGCCCCTTTGTCTACCCAATCCCAAATGGGGTATTTGGCTTGTCCATCCAAGGTGAACAATCCAAAGTGGTTTTCAGAACCTTGGGCGTTGGCAGCATCTTTCCACCGTTCGTCAAAGGCCTCAAAATAGAAACAGGAAATACCTGCTTCATTGGTCCAATCCCTCAAATGTTTGTAATACAGGCCCTGTTTGTACTCATCCGTAGCTCGAGAACCGGTTGGACCGTAAAACCCATTGGAAACGGTTGCCCAACCCGTTTCTCCAATATGGATGGGTTTGGACACGCCCAAACTCTTCATATAGTTCGTCACGGAATCATACTGTCGTACGGCAAATTGCTTAGCCCGTAACATTGCGTTTTGAATCTTTACACTGTCCTGTAAAGCTTCCTCCTCTTCGGGAACACCCCAAAACTCAGGATTGTAATGTGAATTATGATAGGGATATGTATGCATGGAAATATAATCCACAGCTTTAATCAAAGCCTCCTAATCAGCGGTATGGTATTCAGCTTCGCCTCCACCCCAAGATGCAAAATCGTCAGAGGATGTAATCCATAAATCCGAAGGTAACTTTCCTTCCTTTTTAAGATTTTGCAAATGGGTAACCCATTTTAAAATGACGCTGGGTTGAACATAATAACTCGTAGCCCATTTTACCATGGCTTCATTCCCAACCGCGAGTACTTTAACAATTTCAGGATATTCTTGTGCAAATGCTACCGCACGAGCAATTTCCGCTTCGTTTTGTGCACTTTCTACATCATGGTCTGGTTCCATTCCAGTCCAAGCGTTTTTGCAGTCAATCCAAGCACCTAACATTACATACATCTCGAATTCTGGATTTTCTTTCTTCAGCGCTCGAATAGCTTTCAAAACATTGCCAGCATGTGGTAATTGCACATTGTAGGTTCTTAAAACCTTAATGTTCATTGCGGCCAAAAGCTTTAAATCTTCTTTAAGCTCCGTTATGGTTGGTTGCATATCTCGGGTGGCTTGCCTATAACCTCCGTAGCTTATGGCCAAGTATTCGGGATTCCCCAAAATGTCTTTTGCGCTTATTACTTTTTGCATCTCTGTGGTTTTCTTTTTCGCTTCCTTTTTTTGCTCACATGAAAGGGTTAACAACGCAATTCCTGTTAGACAAAAAAACAGGTTTCTTATACTCCAAAGCTTGCTCAGCATTCTCATTCAGTTTCATTTTAATAAGTTAATCCAAACCAAAACGGAAACAATGGGGTTATGGATTCGTCCCATAGATTTGGACCATATTTCCCTTGGTAGTCTTCTTCTGATTTTGGCCAGGAGTGTGGTAACTTTCCTTTGAAATTGTATACTCCGAAAAGTACTTCAGCGACAGCATCTCCTTCTGAACCGGGAAGCCAAGCCGCTACAAATGCATCTGATTGTTGGATTTGTTTCGTGGTGACCAAGGGTCGACCTGAAATCAAAACCACCACCGTTTTTACCCCTTGATTTGCATAGTGGTCAACATATCTTTGGTGTTCTGCTGTAAGATGGAGTTGATACAAATTCATCTCACCACCAATATCCCCGAAAGACTCTGCATAAGGCGTTTCCCCTACCACGATTATGGCTGCATCAGCATCAAAATCTTCGCCGCTAGCATTTTCATCATACAAAACAGTGCCCTGCGCAATGTTACGGATGCCATCTAAAATGGTCGATGCTCCCTTGTAATTTTCCGTGCTTCCTTGCCAATTTACTGTCCATCCTCCTGATTGGAGTCCACTGTTGTTCGCGTGCTCTCCTACTACCACAATTTTTTTATCGGAAGGACTTATAGGAAGTACATTGTTGTTTTTTAATAAAACCAATGATTCTCTCACGGCCTGTTTGGCCACTTTCCGATGTGCCTCTGTCCCAATTTTTGGGATGAGCCCACCGGTGGCGAAAGGCTGGTCGAAAACGCCCATCTCAAATTTCTTATGAAGAATACGGCTTACGGCATCATCAATACGGGACATGGGAACTTCTCCGCTCTCCACTCCTCTTTTTAAACCTTCCTGATACATTTCAAAGTCTCCTTCAACTGCCATAATCATATCTACTCCAGCATTGATAACTGCATTTTCACCAAAGCGGGAGTAGCCTTTCCAATCAGAAACCACAATACCTTCAAAACCCATTTCGCCTTTCAAAATATCTGTTATGAGCTCTTTGTGCGCATGCATTGGAATCCCGTTTAGGGAATTGAAAGAAGCCATCACGGAACTTACTCCTTCATTCACTACAGTGATATAAGGCGGTAACAGGCGTTCACGAACCGCGACCATGTCCATATGCGTTTCCCCACCTTCATGGCCATAATCCGTTGCACCGTCTCCAATAAAATGTTTCGCCGTAGCCATTACAGATGTAGAATCATGCAAAAACGCTCCTTGCAAACCCAATACGGAGGCTTTGGCCAATTCTTGGGTGAGTGGAGTACTCTCAGAAAATGCCTCGTACACCCTTCCCCACTTTTCATTGTACGGAATTGCGATACAAGGTGAAAAGACCCAATTAAATCCGGTTGCCCTTGATTCAATGGCTGTTATTCGCGCTGCTTTCTCCACGAGCTCTGCGTTTCCGGTAGCGCCCATTCCAATATTGTGTGGAAAAATGGTAGCGCCTTCAAAAGTGTTTTGACCATGAATGGCATCCACCCCAAAAATCAAAGGGATACCCAGACGCGTACTTAATGCTTTCCTTTGAAGCCTATTGAATTTGGCTTGCCATTCTGCTGGTGTATCTCCGGGCAAAGGACCTTGTGTATGAATAATTGAACCGATATACTTCGTGGCAATATCCTCTTCGGAGATATCCTCAAAGTGACGAACCTGAGTCATCTGCCCAATTTTTTCGTCCAAGGTCATTTTGGCCAAAAGCGAATCCACTTTCAGCTGAATGGTTTGTTCAGAAAGGATTTCCTTGTTCATCTGTTGTTTTTTGCAAGATGATACCCCGACTAAGAGACTACACCCAAGGGCCACAAGAAAAATTGTAGCCTTGGAACATTGTATCTTCACAGTTTTAGCAATCGTGTTTTCTTTTCTTATTTGAATAGGTATTTGGGCATATGCCAATTTTTCAAAAAAGAAGTAGATAAAAAGCCATTTGGATGGACCAAATGGCTTTATGCTCTTTTCTATAATTCGGTAACCACTACATTGTCGATGAGTACCTCACCCGCGCAAGTAGCTGCACCACCACAAGTAGCTTGAATAAGGAGAGATATTCCTTCATCAACACCTACGTCTGTTGCGAAACTTCCTGTGTAGGTCAACCAGTCTCCAGCAACATTAGTATCGGGCGCGTTGCCCAAATCACTCGCCACGGCGCCAACACCTCCTGAACGCTCAGAAAACGCCAACACCTGTAAAATGGAACCATCTACAAAAGGCGCTACCACTTTATACCGGAATGTTACTTGAACGTCTGTTCCGCCAGCAATGGTTGGTGCAAAGCGTTCTTGTTTTAAGTTTGGAACTTGTGCAGGTCCCGTAAGCAGTCTTGCCGAATACGTTCCAGTGTCTGCATCTGTATCAATGATGGTAACTGTACCACCACCATCATTCAATTGCCAGCATGCACCGTCTCCAGAGTTCGCTTCAAAATCACCATTGGATAGCAACTCTCCTGTTGGAGGAGCAGGACAGGTAGGTGTTCCGCCGCCACTATCCGCATAGAAATAAATATTGTCTACATAGATCGTTCCTGTTACGTCAATGACATCCAAAATCAATTGGCTGAAATCGGTAGGCGTAGCAGTAAGTCCCGCCGTTTGAAGGTCTACAATCGTAACATCGATTGAAACCCATTCACCTGGTGTTAACGCTGTATTTGGGGTGTTTCCTCTTGTGTCGTTGCCACTACCGAAGCCATCACCTCCAAAATCCACAACTCCCGCAAGAACGCTAAAGCTTGTTGCACTCCATACGTCGATATGGAAATTCGTCATACTGGATAAATCTATCGTCTCAGTTAGGGTTTCAATTCCCGCAAAGTTCAAATCTTCATATACTTTTACGTCATCTCCGGATACTTGTGCATCGGCGACACCGGCACCTTCACCAAATCCAGCAAAGAAAGTATCCACGGTTACATTAGAGTACGCGTTACTGAATACTGAAATCACATCACCTGCGTCTCGAGCTGGTGGGGTTGGTGCTGGAGTAGTTGGCGTATCTCCACCACCACCACCGTCGGTATAGAAATAAATGTTGTCCACATAAATAGTTCCTGTTACGTCAATGACATCCAAAATCAATTGGCTGAAATCGGTAGGCGTAG
>CALBPG010000144.1 GCA_937899065.1 uncultured Allomuricauda sp. | reverse complement strand
CACCGCTGGACACAAGGTTTTGCTGAAAACAGCGAATATATTTTCCGTAATCGTTGGCGTTACATGCTAAGAGCGAAGGTTCCTTTGAACAATTACAAGTTTGAACCTGGAACGTTTTACGTATCCCCAGAGGCGGAACTCATTATGCAAAGTGGGAAACCTGTTGTGGCTAGCCCCATGGAAGATTTGCGTTTGACTACGACTTTGGGATATATTATCAACCCCCGATTGACCGTGGCAGCGGGTATGATGTATTCTACAGGACAATCACTGGATAACGGCGGAATTTACAAGCAAAATTGGACTATGCGGTTCCATATGTACTTTTCTCCAGACTTTAGAAAGGTTAAAAATAAGTTACCATCCATCCATTTTGATGATTAATCTCGTACATCATAATAGTTTTGTACATCATGAAGAAATCAAACCACCTCATCGCCGCATATGCCATAGCCGTAGTTGCTGCAATTATGGCTTTGTATTTTGGGTTCCATTCCAAAGGATTGAAGGACCAAATGACAGCGGAAAAAGTAGCAACCCAAAAACTTGCTTCCCGGTTAGCACTTCATGAGGCCCTTTTGGAAGGGGATTCTTTGGTAATTCGCGGAGATTATAATAACGCTATTCGTTCATATCAAGAAAGCGTCATCCCGGAAACGGAAAGCGATGGTGCTGCTTTGGAACTTCGTATGGCTTTTGCCAAGGCTTTTCTGGAATTGAATTCAAGACCTCGAGTCAATGATTCCAACCTAATTGCTGAAGCGGATACTGCCATAGCACCGACTTTGCAGTTAAGCGAATTGGATATTAATAAGATGGACTCCTTGGGATTTGCTTTGGAAAAAATGAGAGCGCAAGTCTCCAGACTCCAAAAACAACTTCGTAAAAAAGCAAACGGCCAATATTTGACCTTTACAACAAGCAAAGGAAGTTTGGTACATTATGTGGGGGAAGTCAAAAACAAGAAGGCCAATGGAATTGGAGTTGCGCTTTTGAGCACTGGCAGTCGTTATGAAGGCCAATGGAAAAACAATCAACGCCACGGTCAAGGCACCTTTTACTGGCCTGATGGACAATCCTATGAAGGCGCTTATGTGAATGATAAGCGTGAAGGTGAAGGAACATATTATTGGCCCAATGGCGAAAAGTATGTAGGGCAGTGGAAAGAAGATGAACGTTTTGGAGAAGGTGTGTTTTATGGCAAAGAGGGAGATGTTGTGGCAAGCGGTCTTTGGGAAGATGACCAATTGGTACAGCAAACTGATAAACCTCGAAGAAAGCCCTGAGCTGACCACCTTTTTTGAAATTTAGTATCTTCTCCAAG
This sequence comes from uncultured Allomuricauda sp., assembly GCA_937899065.1. Taxonomy (GTDB): domain Bacteria; phylum Bacteroidota; class Bacteroidia; order Flavobacteriales; family Flavobacteriaceae; genus Flagellimonas. Next base: position 58 of record CALBPG010000144.1, on the reverse strand, counting down.
GATAAGTACAACCTTGGAAGACCATTTTCAAAATATTCGACCCTTAGCCCCTGAGGTG
>CALBPG010000143.1 GCA_937899065.1 uncultured Allomuricauda sp. | reverse complement strand
GCTTTTGGTTGGTCTATTTACCAGTTTGACTGCTTTCATATTGAGTGGAATGATGGCGGTGGCCTATTGTATGGTCTTTATAAGCACGTCCTTTTTGCCGATAATAAATGGTGGGGAATTGAGTGTGTTGTATTGCTTTGTTTTTTTCTATTTGTTTTTCTCAGGAGGTGGAGCTTATAGTCTGGACAATCTTTTTTCCACTGGGAGAAAAACGTAAGAACTATTTCGTATGAACCCTTTGTGAGACAAATCATGGAGAGGTCCTTTCTTGTTTTGCTTATTGTTCTTGTACAGTTAATAAAACCATTGGCCGTTAGGAACCCAGTTTTTTGAACATTATTCATGGTCACCATGAAACCACTATTGTATCATTGTAACGATACGTGCAAGGGCACAATTATAGAAATATAAAATTCTAAAAGTGTTGAGTTTAAGCTATTCGAAATCATCAAATTGGTGATACTTATTTAATCAGTTTCAAACTATACGATATGAATATACCTCTGAGCACGAAGACATATCTAAGGCAGGTATCCATATCCGCGGTATTTTGGGGGTTATGTTTGGGGTTCTTTGCAATTTTTCGATATCTCGGAATCAATCGAGTTCCAGATATTGAGTTGAACTGTAACGCTGAAACCTTGCTTTTGAAGAATTTAATAACCCTTTTCATATTAGGGGTGGTTTTGGGGATGTTGTACGCGTCAATAGAATTTTTCTTTGATAAACTTGTGTCGAAACGACTTAGCTGGGGGGCACGAGTGATAGCCAAGATTGGAGTAGATTTTATGATAACCCTAGGGTTGTTAAGACTTTCTATGATTGTTTCGCATAGTAACGGAATTCATGAAGGATGGCTATGGTGGCTAAAAAATGAACGTTTCGAATCTGTTTTACTCTACATTATTTTTTGTTCGTTCTTCGTCTTTTTTCTAATGAAAATAACCGCAGAACGATTTGGAAAAGGGGTATTCATTAAAATGCTAATGGGCAAATACCGCAAACCAAAAGAAGAGGATAGGATTTTTATGTTCTTGGACTTAAAAGATTCTACCTCAATAGCAGAGAGATTGGGACATTTGAGGTATAGTCAATTCATTCAAGACTGCTTTCACGACCTTAATATGGTGGTGTTAAAGTACGAAGCAGAAATTTATCAATATGTAGGTGATGAGGTGGTGCTAACATGGCCCTATTCAAGAGGGATAACCAACAGTAATTGTGTCCGATTGTTTTTTGAATTCCAGCATAGACAGCTGTCAAGATATGGGTATTATCTATGTAAATACGGTACCTGCCCAAAGTTCAAAGCTGGAATTCATGGAGGCGCACTGATGATTGCCGAAGTTGGGTTTGTAAAAAAGCAATTGGCGTATCATGGTGATGTAATAAACACGTCTGCCAGAATTCAAAAGCAGTGCAACCGGTTTAATGTCTCATTGTTAATATCAGAAAAGCTCATTAACGACCTGAACAATAATGATTTTTCAGCTTCAAAATATTTGGGCAATGTTGCGCTTAAAGGAAAACAAAAAGAGGTGAAAATATATTCATTATTGTAAGTATTGGTGATTAAAAATTTGGTCAACAGCTGAATGGTGTAATTGATTCTATGCTTGGTCATTTCCGGATAAAATGCTCCAATACCCTAAGCACGGGTAAAATAAATTATAAAGAAATGAAGAAAGGTGAAAATTTACTATTAGGAACCATATTACTGCTTTTTTTTATGCTTTTGTTTCCCTTGGGCCAACATGAATTTCTTATTGACCATTGGATGAAGATTGGAGTATACGCCGCTCCTTTCTTGTTAATTGGGAGTTTTTCCTTTTGGAAAGAAAATGAACTGCCAATGGTAACCCCCAACTTTAGAATAATAGCTTTAATGATGCTTCTAGCGTATATCATGCATCAATTTGAGGAGCATTGGATAGATTTATGCGGTAATTATTATGCTTTTTATGCGCATAACAACAACTTTATAAGGTCTGTTCTTGGGGAGACCGACACCAGTATTAATCCGTTGTCCAAGACCAGTGTTTTTGTAATCAACACATCATTGGTTTGGTTGTTGGGGTTTCTATCAATTTGGAGGAGTCCAAAACAGCTTTTCCCCTTTTTCGCTATGGCCGGTATTATCTTGGTAAATGGATTGGTTCATGTTTTGTCAACGCTCGTTAATTGGGAATACAATCCCGGTCTGTTCACTTCAGTTGTCGTTTTCATCCCGCTTTACTTTTGGACATTGAGACAAACACGAAACTATGTTGGTGATTACAAAGCGCATGTATTTTATGGTTTGATATGGGCTTTCCTAGCACATGTGATTATGGTAGGCGGGCTTTTGCTTGCCAATTGGTATCACGTTATACCAGAATACTTGTATTGGATTGCTTTGGTTATATGGACTATTGTTCCCCTTGCGATACTTAGAAAAGGTCATTCAAATTAGGCCTTCCTAGTAAGTTGACTTTAGTTTTTACTTGTTATAGAATAAATATAGAATGACCGGATTTCTAAATATCGACAGTGCAGATTCATATGTCACCTTTACAATAAAAGAGTTAGGGGTACTGATGATAAAGGGAACCATTTCCGGGTTTGATGGTGAAATATATTTAGACGACACGGACATTGAAGATTCCTTTTTTGATATCTCTCTAACCCCTGCAACCGTAAAAACAGGTAATCTAAAAAGAGATGAGCATTTGAGGAGCAAAGACTTTTTCTATGTTAAAAACCATCCTACAATCTGTTTTAAATCAATAAATGTAAAAAGGGTAGATCATGTATTTAATATCAAGGGTACGCTCAGCATGCTAAATGTAAACAAGGAGTATGTAATTCAGATGGTGTACGAAAATGGAGTGTTTAAAGGTCAATTCTCATTAAACCGAAAGCACCACGGCCTTGGGAAAAAGTTTCCAACAATGTTAATAGGAAATAGCGTTGCCATCATGATAAATTGTGTCACGAATAAAAAATAAGGCCACTTACTTTGTTTTTTTCTATGAATTGACCTCCCCTTTCGCATTTGAAAGTGCTTATAAAAGTGGACTGTAATTCACCCCGGGTAGGGTTTTGTAGTCTTTAATTGTTTTACATATAGACAGCTACCCTTACATCCTAAACAACCCGTAAATAGTAATCTCAAAAAAATTGGCTATGGATGTAATCAAAGAAATTATGAACAAAAGTGCTTTAGCGCTCTTGTTTCCTGCGCTCAAAGCACTAGTATTATCCCTGTTTTTTACCATTGTTATACTACTTTTCGGAATGTTGTATTACCTCATTCGTCATGGAGCATACATGAATGTGCAGTTCGGGTACTAGCGATAAATCAAAGCGTTTCCAAAGTTCTGTCCTTCCAAGGGTTTGGAAAGGTCCACCAAAAAACCATTGATGACCGCGTGGGTTATTACACCCTCCTTTTCCAAGAAAAAGGTCGGGTTTTTTCCCGTCTCTACTTTGAATTCGGGAAATGGTCTATTCGCGCCCAGTATGTGATATGGCAATTCATTGTGCATGCCCGCATCTGAGCTCTTTGTAGCCAACATTCTGGAGTAGGCATATCCGCGCTTCAACAATTCCAATACCTCTCTTGGCTTAATGTCAGCTTTCAAGGGCTTATCGTAGAGTTTTGGAGGTATTATGGTATACCCTTCGCCTTCAAACGTTTCATATCCATAAAAAGTGGACAGGTCGCCTTGGTCAACAATCACGCTTTTGTAATAGAAGTCATCATGCCCTGCAAGGTCAATTTCTTGTCGGTAGATGCCGATATCCAATAGGTAGTCATTTCCTAATAGCTTGTGGGTTACTTTTTCCAATTTTAAATCGAAAAGTTTCCGGTCATTTCTTGGGATTTCTTCATAAGCTTCGATAGGAATGTCCTTAAATGAACCATTGGCAATCGTATAAAGCGCTGAGAGAATGGAAACATAATTGAGTTTTCGTATTTCATGTTTTTCACGGTCACCCACAAACCCACCAGATTCAATTAGGATAAGACTAGTACCCCATTTAGAGATATTATCCCCAAAAGCTCTGGGTTCAAAATCATCACTATACCGGCCTACTTGTCCTGGGGCATATTTTTGGATGATATTATTCATGTAAACGATAACCTTCATAGCGTTGGCACGCGTTTCATTTATCTCTTTCTCATAATTGTAGGCGGTGGCCAAATATGAAATAGTTGCTGGTTTATTCGTACGCTCGGCATTGTAATAGCGACTCTGATCATGTAGATTGAAGCCGTAGTCGGCGTCCAAACTATCTCGGATTCGTTTAAGGATTTTACTCTCCGGCGCTTGCAATCTCAATGCATCGCGGTTAAGGTCTATGTCCAATGCATTTCTCCGCTTATACACTTCCGCACCATCTGGATTGAGCATGGGAATAAAATGTAATTTCAATTTGGATAGGATGGTGTCCTTTTCAGCCTGGAACTCATCCGCCATCAAAAAATTAAAGATGTCAAAAGATGCTAATGTCGCTGTGGGTTCATCTCCGTGCATTTGACTCCAAAGAAAAATATTGATGTCCCCCTCGCCTATGCTTATGAGTTTGATGTCCCTTCCCTCAATGGATTCTCCCACTTTTTGGATAGTAAACCGTGTATCCGACGTTAACGAATCAATCAAAGGCATGATGTCTCGATGCTTGATACGACGTTTGTTCAAAGAAGCCTCTCTGTAATCTTCAAAAGAATCGTAGAGTTGTGTGGTGAAATCTTCTTGTGCCATGGTTACAAAAAAACCGATTAAGAAAAGAATGGTAAAGGTTTTGTATTTCATTGTGTAGCGGGTAAGGGTTTAAAATCAAGATTTTTGCAAGCGCGGCGTACTTTTTCCATAAAGGAAGCACCAGGGTCAGATTTCACGGTTCGATACCCGTCATCTACTTCCAACCACAAAGGATGGTTTTCAAAAAGGGTGTATTCGTGATGTCCTATTAGGTATTCAATATCATATTTTTCCGTCAAATATTTGACCAACCATATATTGGACTTGAGTTGTGCCCGGGTCAATGGAGTTTCCTCCGTGCCACCGACATTCTCAACTCCAATTGCGCAGTGGTTTAACCCAATCACATGTCGAGCCATGATGTTTTCGTCCATAAGCTGGTAAATGGTCCCATCTTGGTCTACCAGAAACTGTGAGGAAACATTCAATCCACTTACGGTTTTAATATCGGGTCGCCAATTGGGTAAGGTCGGATTGACAAAGGCTTGAAAAGAACGCTCCAAAGTAGGAATGGCAGTCCAATGTAACACAATCATTTTTGGGATAATCTCGCCAGTTTCCGCAGGCAATTGATACCGGTCCTTCAAATAGGCTTTGGTCAATTCCATTCGGTCATCATAGAAGATGATGGGTTTTTGAACGATGGTTCGCTTTACCGAGCAAGCGCTAAGGCAAACTATCAAGCTAAAAAGTAATAGCCGCCTCATGGTTTTGTTGGTTTTAAGGAATCCACTAGTACTGCATATTGTATTTGTACTTCGCGTTTGCCCCATTCCCTTGCAGCTTTCACATCCTTTCCCATATACAAATCAATACGATTTTTCCATTTGCGGTTCATTTTGTCTTTGACCAAAAAAGTGTCAGGCCAATCCAATATTTTGACCATGGTGTTATGTTGGAGACCTAAATTAAGCAAGTCCCGCGACACGGCAATGCACTTCATGCCCGGTTTCAAGGTATCGCCCCATGCAGCCACCGCAGGACTGATACTGTCTGTTTGCCAAGCAACTGAATTGTAGGCAGATGCCGTTACCGTAAGCGGAATCCATTGATGTTGTGGCGCTTCAGTGGGCTTCTGCTTGCAATAGGTCAAGAACAACAGTAAAATGCTAGATAAGCATCCCAATCTTCTTGATACTGACCTTTGACATGAAGTGTATTTAACCCGGTAGCGGCACATAACTTTGGTCATTATCCATCATGGGAAAGGTCTTTTCCTCCCATGCTTTCTTCGCTTTTTCAATAGTCTCCTTCTCTGAGGCTACAAAATTCCAGTAGATATGTCTTTCTTCGGGAAAAGGTTCGCCTCCAAAAAGAATAAGATGGGTGTTCGGTTGTAAAGTAATTTTGCAAGTGTCCTCAACTTTAGACACCAAAATGTTTCCTTTGTTCAAAGTTTCATCGCAGGCCGAAATCTCCCCAGAAACAATACAGATTCCAATTTCGCCTTTCACTTTCCCTTGTACGTTTAAGGTATAGCTTGAGCTATTAGATTTCACTTCCACCATGAACAACGGCGAATATACAGGTACTGGGGATTGCTTTCCGTAGGCTTGCCCAGCTACCAAAGTAAATTCCGTTTCGCCTTCTGACCATCGAGGTAGTTGCGTTTTGGGAATATGATGGAATTCGGGTTCCATCTGTTCAAGATGTTTTGGTAAAGCCACCCAAATTTGATAACCATGCGCCATAAAGATTTTGCTTCCCCTCAAATCAGAAGGGGTGCGTTCGGTATGCGATACTCCAGCCCCAGCTGTCATCCAATTAACCGAACCCGGTTGAATGCGTTGTTTGGTGCCGATGCTGTCTTCGTGCATGATTTCACCTTCCAGCATATAAGTAAGGGTAGATAAACCAATGTGTGGATGCTGGTCTACATCCATATATTTAGATGGCCCTAAAGTGGTAGGACCCATATGGTCTATGAAAATAAACGGACCTATCATCCTTTTTTTACGAAACGGAATCAATCGTCCCACCAAAAAGTCACCTATATCCCTGCTTCTTTCGGCAATTACCAAACCAATGTTCGACATGCTGATAAAAATGTTTATTTTTCACCAAGTTACAATAAATCAAACGCCATGAAAATCTTCAAACGCCTACTGCTTTTACTTTTTGTTGTTTTGGCTGTAGTAGTATACCTAAACTACCCCAAGCTTAATATCATCGCCGGATATGCTTCCAAAAATATGGCTTCCTGTGTCTACGTCGCACAGCGCTCGGCGGCATCGGTAGTAGCCAACGATAATAATGTTCCCTTGGTAAAACTTGCGGCATGCGAAGTGGTCGAAACGGAAAAAGCGGCCACGGCGTCGGTTTACGGTCTTTTGAGCAGGAAGGCGGTCTATCGCGAGGGATTGGGTTCTGTCTTGGTCAATAATGAAATGAATGCAGGGGATTTCAAATTGAAACCCAACCGCATGCAACCCATGGACACCATCCCCTACCCATATGGACAGGCCCAACCGAAGGATTCCATTTTTGAAGAGGTTAATTATGACCAGTTGGACAAGGCCTTCGCTACCGCTTTCGGCAATCCTGATGTACAAAAAACAAGGACCTTATTAGTCCTTTATAAAGGGCATTTGCTCAAAGAGCAGTATGCCGATGGGTTTGACCAAACGACTCCAGTTTTGGGATGGTCCATGACCAAAAGTGTATTGGCCACTTGTTTTGGCATATTGGAAGCTCAAGGAAAGTTGGAAACCGCTTGGCCAGCACCAATTCCAGAATGGAAAGAAGATGAGCGAAAAAACATAACCCTCAACCATTTATTGCGTATGCAAAGCGGTTTGGATTGGGAGGAAGATTATTCCAAAATATCCGATGTCACCAAGATGTTGTTTTTGGATTCGGACATGACCGTTTCTTCAAGAGATAAAAAAGCCATTGCACCTCCTGTGGATATTTGGAATTATTCTTCAGGTACTACCAATTTACTTTCGGGAATTTTAAAGCAACAATTCCGGTCACATCAAGAGTATTTGGATTTCCCTTACCAATACCTGTTGGACAAAATTGGAATGTATTCTTCGTTGCTCGAAGCAGATTTGAATGGAAACTATGTAGGTTCTTCGTATGGATGGGCCAACACAAGGGATTGGGCTCGATTTGGACAACTGTATTTAGATAAGGGTCAATGGAATGGTTCAGAAATCTTCAAACCAGAATGGGTAGATTACATCACGAAACCAACCAAACATTCCGACGGAACCTACGGGGCTCATTTCTGGCTCAATGCCCAAGGGGTATATCCAGATGCGCCAAGAGACCTTTTTTCCTGCAATGGGTATCAGGGACAATACGTTTTCGTGATTCCTTCCAAAAATCTAGTCGTGGTTCGCACTGGTCTTGCCGAAAACCCTGTTTTTGACGTGAATGCTTTCTTGTCAGAAGTCGTAAAAGCAGTTCCTTAGCTAGGGTCATTTCATAAAATTAAGGGGTCACCACAACTAAAGGCGAGTTCACAACAAAATTTTCACCCGGTTGCATGATGGGTGTACTTTTACTATGTAATATTTAAAAAAGTAAATTTTTTCATTTTCATATAGTGTTCTCGTAAAAGAGTCTTGACCCTAGCGGCAAGGCTCTTTTTTATTTTGGCTACTTTCGTTTCACCAAACCAACCCACTTAAATGATGTTCAAATACAACCGAACACGTTTCCATTATATTGGAATGTTCTTTCTTTTTCTGCAGGTGTTGGGCGTTTGCTATGCGCGATTTGTTCCCGAGCGTTTTTTTGCTTGGGCACCTTATGATGAGCAGACCCACTACCATATCCAAGTTTTAATAGATGAGAAACCCTTATCGGATGAAGAAGTAACCAAACGGTACAGGGTCACTTCCCAACGTGTGGAATCTCGAACCATCCATAACATTTTCAGTATTATCGAGCAATACGAAAGCACCTATGGTTCTGAAGATTGGGCAAAGGTTTTAGTTACGTATGACACCAATGGAAAAGGTGAACAGTTATGGCAATATCCTCGGGAATAAAGGCACATTTGCCATGGCGGACGGACCAGGCCGACATGCTTCCTGGAGTGTTGTTGACTTGTAAATTGCTGCTCGTACTTCTAATGCTACATGGCTATTGGGGCTATATTCGGGACCCTTACCTCCCGTTTATTCCTTTTTTAGATTGGTTTTCAAGTTATCCTGGGGTTTTTGAGTACACTTTAAAAACCCTATTTGTACTTAGCGGTTTTTTCCTCTTTTTCAATGTGAAAACGCGTTTGTTCGGTATTGTACTTGGGTTGTGCGTATTGCTCGTAACCTTAGCCTCTAAATCCACCTTTAAGAACCACTTGTTCATCGTTTCTTGCGTTTTCATTTTAGGTGGATTGCAAAGCAAACAGGATGAGAAACCACATTTACTCTATCTCCAATTGGCGTTGGTATATTTCGGTGCCGCATTGAACAAAATGCTACAATGGGATTGGTGGGATGGCCAATACATGCACAATTGGTTCAGCGTCATATTGGAGCATCCCTTATACTCTCAATTGCAAGAATGGACTAATAAAAGTAGAATTCCAGCTCAGGTAATCGGATGGTTTTCCATGGGAATAGAGCTGGTCATCGGATTTTTGTTACTGCATCGGAAAAAATATAGACTAGCCATAGTACTCATACTCTTTTTCCATTTGTTTTTATTCACCTTAACCAAAGAGCGGTTTGGGCATTTTTTGGATGATATCTTGATTATCTTAATTTCTTTTGCCGGATGGCCAAGAGGCAAAACCACCTATCAATCAAATTCTAAGAAAACACTCAAAATCAAAATTTTGAAGTTGCTTGATTGGAATGACTCCTATCAATTTGAAGTATCCCAAAACGAAAAGAATGGGTTCACCATATTTAAGCACAAACACTTTTTGAATGCACTGTTGGGCACGGTGGGATTTTATGTGGGCTTATTTGCGTTGGACCTAGCCATTCGAATATTATTTGAAAATCCGATGCAACATATACTGCAATGTGTGGCCTTTTGGGGAACTTTTTTATACTTTATTCCTGTGTTTTTTGAAAAGCCCCGAAATACGATAACCCATTAGGCCTGCTTACTATAAAAAATGGTTGTTCGTAGAAGTGTTGGTAGTGTAACATCTCAGGTTGCCTGTTGTCTTTTAACACAAAGCAACCTATATGAAAACCAACGCCTTATTCGTTTTATTGGTCCTGAACCTGTTCTCTGCATACTGTCAAGTAAAGGTTGGAAATCGAGAAACAGTACTCGACAGTATCATTTATTTGTCAGACACAATTTATGACACAATTCCGAGCTTACCACGATTGTGTGACGAGCTTTCAATACCCAAATTTACAATCCCAATCAACGGTTGCGATTTCTATGTTGAAGTTGAAGGTCAAGGGATTCCTATGGTTCTAATAAATGGTGGACCTGGAGGAACTCACCACTATTTCCATCCTTGGTTTTCAGCCTTCAATAAAACCCATAAAGTCATTTATTATGACCAACGCGGAACAGGGCAGTCTGGATTTGTGCCGGGGGAAGAAGGGTATTCTTTCTTCCAAGCCAAAGAAGATTTAGAAGGGCTAAGAGAGGCTCTTGGGATTTCCAAATGGATTGTTTGCGGTTATTCATATGGAGGACTTCTAGCGCAATACTACGCTGCTTCTTATCCCGAAAAAGTATCGGGTATGGTGCTAATAAGTGCCTTGCCAAGTTTTAAGGATGATAGGTTTAAGAGTGAGCAACAAAAATACATTAGTCAAGTCGAGAAAGATAGATTTAAGGAAATTACTGCCAAGGCAATTGAAGCTAAAAAGAAAGGGGAACTGAATTTTTCTGCTTTTCTCTACAATATGGCACTCAATGGAGATTGGAAAAGACAGAATTTTCATAAACCTATAGAAGAACAAATGATTAGAAGTGCGCTATATGAATGGGTTAATGACAGAAATTTCAATAGCATCATGAGCAAAAGCGCAAAACAATATGAGTTTAAAGGGTTGTTTAAAAACTGTCCCCTCCCCATCCTTCTTATGGAAGGAAAATATGATTTAACATGGGGGAGCGAAAAAGCAGTGATATTTAGACAGGAGTTTCCCAATGCCAAATATGCCTTTTTCGAGGATTCAGGTCATGGTATTTTCAAGGATGAGCCTATCTTATTTGCAGAGGTCGTTTCACAATTCTCAAAAACACTTAGCCCTATAAATTCGGAGCAGGTGCAATCCTGGAAACAACAAGCCAAAACATATCTGGAAGCGAAAAACGAATAGACAGGCTTCAAGCATAATTCATTTGTATACTAAGGTATCCACTGATTCTTGCCAAAGTTTGGTTTTCTTTTCTCCAAAAATGCATCGCGGCCTTCCTTGGCTTCCTCGGTCATATAAGCTAAACGAGTCGCTTCCCCAGCAAAGACTTGTTGCCCTACCATACCATCATCCGTAAGGTTCATCGCAAACTTCAACATTTTGATTGAGGTAGGAGATTTTTCCAAAATTTCCCTGGCCCACTGATACGCTGTGCTTTCCAATTCTTTATGCGGAATCACCGCATTCACCATCCCCATCTCAAATGCCTCCTGTGCACTATAATTACGTCCTAAAAAGAAAATTTCGCGTGCTTTCTTCTGCCCAACCATTTTGGCCAAATAGGCAGAACCATATCCGCCATCAAAACTGGTAACGTCCGCATCGGTTTGTTTGAAAATCGCATGTTCCTTGCTCGCAAGTGTCATGTCACAAACCACATGAAGACTATGCCCACCGCCCACGGCCCATCCGGGCACCACTGCAATGACCACTTTAGGCATAAAACGGATTAACCGTTGAACTTCAAGAATATTCAACCGGTGATAGCCGTCCTCTCCCACATAGCCTTGATGTCCTCTTGCTTTTTGGTCTCCTCCACTGCAAAATGCCCATTTACCATCTTTTGTAGAAGGACCTTCAGCGGATAACAGCACTACCCCTATGGAAGTATCTTCTTGTGCATCATAAAATGCTTTGTATAACTCACTGGTTGTTTTAGGTCGGAAGGCGTTGCGAACATTAGGCCGGTTAAATGCGATTCTAGCGACGCCATCGAATTTTTTATACGTGATATCCTCGAATTCTATGGCGGTTTGCCATTGGGGTGTATCCATGTGCTTTATTTTTTACGAAGATAAATAAGCGTGGCGGAAGTACTGTAATGGATTATGGCTCAGAACCCCTTTAAGGTCGATTCTTGTTCTTTTCTTCAATCCATTTGGATAGGTATTTCGTGGCATTATGGGAATGGTGTTGCAATATGCTCCCAGTGAAGTTTTTTCTCCGATGTGCAATGAGATTTGCTTGAACCCTTGATAATTGGCGCAACAGAATTTTACTCCACTGCTTTTCGTCGTAATGGCTTTTCAATGCACTTTTACCTAGCGCTTTAGCCTTTTTCCATTCAATTTGATTGGTATACAATTCAATGGCCTGTTTTGCAAAAGCTTCCGACCTATCAAAAGTTTTCATGGGGTGCATACCTTCGGCAGCAATGGAAGTTGTTATAAGAGGCGTACCATTGCGTAACGCGTCAACCACCTTGCCCTTAATTCCTGCCCCAAAACGTAGGGGAACCAAGCATACTTTGGATTTTTGAATTTCGGCATCCAAATTTTCGCACCACCCAAGCACCTCAAACCCTTTTTTTGGTTGATGAAGTTGGGTGACACTTTCTGGCAAATACGCTCCATACACCTTCAAGGTTTCGTTGGGAAGTGACTTTCGAATCAAGGGCCAAATAGCCTCATGCAAAAAATGAATGGCATCCACATTCGGAGCATGCCTACCATTCCCGAACGTAATGAAATTCTGGCGAGAATCAAACGAAAGCATTTCCGCTTGCGTATCAACGTCCAGCATAAAGGGTAAGTACATCAAAAGAAACTGAGGAACTCCCGCTTTTTCAATTAATAATTCTATTTCATAGGAAGAAACCATAAGTGAAAGGTCAACACGGTAGATACTCGCGACTTCACGTTTGGTCATTTCGAAATCCAGCCATAGGTCGGTAGTAAAATCTATCGCCTGTTGATGGCACTTTTCCCTACACTTACGCAAAGAGTGCAAATCCTCAGTATTCAAAACGCGTAATGCCATGGGAACCTTTTCAGAAACACGCCATCCGAATTGTTCTTCTATAATAAAGCGGTCAAAAATCACCACCTCAGGATTCAAGTCTGAAACAAAGTCATCAAAACTGGAATCGTTCAGCAGAATACTTTGGGTACGAACTCCCAAAACGGATAGGTCAAATGTATATGCTGTTTTTGCGGCGGTCGTGACGAACGTAATCTCCCATTGGCTTTTTAATGCTCCGATAAGCTGAAGCATTCGATGTCCGGCTGCAGTGGTTGAAGGCTCGGGCCAAACCTGCCCGATTATGAGCAACCTACCCATACTTACATCAATGCGGCAAACTTTTTGGAAATACTGGAACGCAACTTGCGCTCGTAGTCTTCCTCAAGCCACTCTTTGTAATTCTTGGTGTTGTTCATGATGCAATACGAATATTGCCGTACCCTGTAGGCGATTTCTTCTTTGAGTTCCTTTGCTAAAATACGGGCATCAAAAACGTCCTCGCTATTTTCCACACAAATCTGGGCGTGCTGTTCAATACTGCGCTCCAAAACCAATTTTGATTTCAGACCCTGGGCGAAGACCTTTTTGTATTCCTCTTTTACATTAAAATCAATGTTCAGGGATTTGCTGAATTTAGCCTTTAGCTCATCCGGCATTACATATACGAACTCGCGTTCAATCTCCTCATCATTTTTGATGTTCTCGAGATAAAAGTCTGGGAAATGAAAAATTTCTTGCCAATCGATGGGGGCATCCCAAGGACCAAAACGAGCAATATTATTTCCCAGGTCAATTACATTGAAATCGTCTTTGCGCTCTGTTACACGAGAACCTCGCCCTATCATTTGAAAATATAAGGTCAATGAACGAGTGGCACGGTTCAGAATAATGGATTGCACGGAAGGCTCATCAAAACCAGTGGTCAAAATACTGACTGAGGTCAAAATGGCATCAGGAGTATTCGCGAACCAATCCAGAATATCCCTTCGTTCCGTAGCAGTATTCTTGTTATCTAAGTGCCTGACGTTATATCCCGCCTTTTTAAAGGTTTCGTAAACGTAGAGCGACGTATTGATACCATTGTTGAATATCAGAGTCTTGGTTCCTTTGGCCAATTCATTATAAGCCGATACCAACTTTCCGAGCATACTTTGGTTGCTATAAAACTCGTCTGAGGATTTTACGGTATAATCCCCGTTGATACCAATTTTCAGAGTGCGAAGGCTTACGTCATAGTTGTACAGATTAGCTTTAGCCAAAAATCTCCGCTCAATCAACGATTTGATGGACTCCCCTATTATCAAATGCTTATAGTGGTCCTTCATGGGCAGTTTGATGTTGGAACTCAAGGGTGTTGCCGTTACGCCCAAAATAGTTGATTGCTCAAAGTAGCCGAAAAGCTTTCGAAAAGAATTATAATGTGCTTCATCAATGATGACCAAGCCCACATTATTGATTTTCACTTTCTCTTCTTGCAAGCGATTGTTCAAAGTCTCAACCATAGCCACGAAGCACATATAGTTATCTTGGTCATACAACTCTTTTACATCGCTATTGATGATTTTGTTGGACACCCCGAAACCTTGCAGCATTTTGGACGTTTGTCCGCTCAATTCAATCCTATGGGTCAAAACGATGACCTTTTTGCCTGTTTTCAGAATGTATTGACGGGCAATTTCAGAGAATACAACGGTTTTACCACCACCCGTGGGTAGTTGGTACAAAATGTTGGTGCCTTGCGGAAGGTCATCAATATGCTGGAAGATTTTCTTTAAATCTTCTTCCTGATAATCGTAAAGGGTCTTCTTTAGTTCGGGTCTTCGGACTTCCAAAAAAACAAGCTTAGGTTTTCTAAAACATCAAACCTTGCAAAATTACTTCATTTTTAAAGCCATTTACAGCTTTAACATCCTCTTAATATCAAAATAGTATCAACAATGGTTTTTGGGGCGAAAATTGAGGAATTCCAATTCTTCATAACATTTTGATAACTATAATTAATGGGGCTTGCATATTGGTGAATGTTGGATTAATATCAAGGCTTGAAAAACCTAAAAGAACAACCCCGATGAGGCAGCTCAAAATTGTAAAGCAGGTCACCAACCGCGAATCCAAATCTCTTGACAAATACCTTCAGGACATCAGTAAAATCGATTTGATCACTGCGCAAGAGGAAGTAGAATTGGCACAACGCATCAAAAAAGGAGACCATCTTGCATTGGAGCAACTCACAAAAGCCAACCTCCGGTTTGTAGTTTCCGTAGCGAAACAATACCAAAACCAAGGGTTGACACTACCTGACCTCATTAACGAAGGAAATCTTGGATTGGTCAAAGCGGCCCAACGGTTTGATGAGACGCGGGGATTCAAATTCATCTCATATGCTGTTTGGTGGATTCGACAATCCATCTTGCAGGCTTTGGCAGAACAAGCTCGGGTAGTTCGCCTGCCATTGAACAAAATCGGGACCATAAATCGAATTAAAAAGACTTTCTCCTATTTGGAACAAGCGCATGAGCGTCCACCTTCTGCCGAGGAAATCGCAAAAGAGTTGGATATGACCATTACCGAAGTGAAGCAGTCTATGAACAATATCGGGCAGCACGTTTCTATGGACGCACCACTTAAAGAAGGGGAAACTTCAAGTTTATATGATGTTTTGAATTCCAACGAATCACCAAAACCTGATAAGGATTTAATGAACCAGTCTTTGAACACGGAAATCAACCGAGCGCTGGATACGTTAAGCCCACGTGAGGCAGATATTGTGCGATTGTATTATGGGATTGGGGAAGAGCCTTCCATGACCCTTGAAGAAATTGGTTCGGCCTTTGACCTTACGCGTGAAAGAGTGCGCCAAATTCGGGAAAAAGCTATTCGGAAACTGAGGCATGCTTCCAAAAACAAAAACCTAAAATCGTATTTAGGATAAAAAAAAGGGAACCGAAATGGTTCCCTTTTTTAATTTTTGGGGTAGTTAAGTTGGCTAATGTTAAAATCCGTTAGCATTTGGTTTAGGCTCTGGATAAAGTTCAAGTATGCTGTGTTTTCTGAGTTCTGCTTGTTCATGGGATTTTGATTTAGGCGTTTTTTATAGATAATCGAGTTCAACCAACTCGTTCATGCTCAAAATTTCATTTAGCTCTTGAAGAAATGATAAATATTCTTCTCCGTAGGTATCGTATAACATAGCTAAGACTGGTTAAAGTTTTGGGTTATTAGTACAACGTAAACCTACTGGAATCATTATGTTAGTACAACAAAATGTGGTGAACTAATGGTTTACTGTTGTGAAAGTTTGTATCTGAAGAGAAGCGGTTTTTAGGCTATTCGTTGATAAGTAGTTCAAGGGATAGCTCAAAATCCAATTCAGGTTCAGAATCGATTTTGGG
>CALBPG010000142.1 GCA_937899065.1 uncultured Allomuricauda sp. | reverse complement strand
AGGGACAGGAGCCCCTTCGCGTGGACAAATTCCTAATGAATTTTATCGAAAATGCTACCCGGAATAAAATACAACAGGCTGCCAAGCAGGGGCATATTTGGGTAAATGACCAAGTGGTCAAACAGAACTATAGAGTGAAAGCAGGGGATGAGGTAAAGGTTTTATTTGAACATCCGCCCTACGAGTTTTTGCTAACTCCAGAAAACATTCCATTGCATATTGTACACGAAGATGAAGCCCTTTTGGTGGTAAACAAGCCCGCGGGCATGGTAGTACATCCTGGTCATGGAAACTATTCGGGAACTTTAATCAATGCCTTGGCTTTTCATTTTGATAATTTACCCAACAATAGCTCCAACCGTCCTGGACTCGTTCATCGCATAGACAAAGATACTTCTGGGTTGTTGGTGGTTGCCAAGACCGAAGCAGCCATGACTCATTTGGCGCAGCAGTTTTTCGATAAAAGTTCAGAGCGAGAGTATGTAGCTTTGGTTTGGGGAGATTTGGAGGAAGATGCGGGCACCATTGAGGGGCATTTAGGGCGAAATCCCAAAAATCGTTTGCAAATGATTGTTTTTCCGGAAGGCGACCAAGGCAAAGAAGCCGTGACCCATTACAAGGTTTTGGAACGTTTTGGCTACGTCACCTTGATTTCATGTCGTTTGGAGACGGGGAGGACCCATCAAATTCGTGCACACATGAAATATTTGGGCCACACCTTGTTCAACGACGCGCGTTATGGAGGAGATAAGATTTTGAAAGGAACCACCTTCACGAAATACCGTCAGTTCGTGGAGAATACATTCAAAGCATTACCGCGACAAGCCTTACACGCCAAGACCCTGGGATTTGTGCATCCCGTTACCCAAGAGCTTTTACGTTTTGATTCTCCTTTACCCGATGACTTCGTTGAAGGGATATCACGCTGGCGAAAGTATTCCAAGCACCACATGGAATAGGTTTCGTTGATGTCCCTATAAACAACGCTTTTGAAGGGGAGTTTTAAAAAACGCTTTTCCGAAGTATTTTTATACCAAATTAGAATTCATGAAAATTGTCATTTCACCCGCTAAGTCTTTGGATTTTGAATCGGTTTTGCCAACTGATACATTTAGTCAGCCCCAATTTCTGGAAGCATCCCAAAAATTGAACTCGGTTTTGGTCAAGAAAAAGCCAAAAGCACTTCAAGATTTGATGTCCATATCCCAAAACTTGGCGGAACTGAACTGGCAACGCAATCAAGATTTTAAGGTGCCCTTTACTGCGGTAAATGCAAGACCTGCTGTTTATGCCTTTAACGGAGACGTATACCAAGGTTTGGATGCTTACACCATTCCCGCAGAGAAATTTGCCGATTTACAAGATATGCTTCGGATTCTATCCGGGCTTTACGGCATTTTACGACCACTGGATTTAATGCAACCCTACCGATTGGAGATGGGAACCGCTCTCAAAGTGGGTCGCAAAAAGAATCTTTATGAATTTTGGCGCAAGACACTAACCGAATCGCTGAATTCAGAATTGGAGGACGGTGAGCTTTTCGTCAATTTGGCTAGTAACGAATATTTTGGTGCTGTTTCAGAGAAGGACCTTAAGGTTCCTGTAATCACTCCAATTTTTAAAGATTGGAAAAATGATAAACTGAAGGTCATTAGCTTTTTTGCCAAAAAGGCAAGAGGGTCTATGGTACGTTATATCCTAGACAACGAAGCAAAAACCTTGGAAGACTTGAAAAAGTTTGATACCGACGGATATCTGTTTAGTCCCGAACACACCTTAAAGGAAAACCAACCCGTTTTTGTCCGATAAGGTTTAGCCGTTATACGTGTTTTTGCACCAACATCCTTATGAACCTTATGTTTTTCCAGAGGCTACAAAGCTTATTGTAGGCACTTTACCTCCCCCTCGATTCACCCAAGGTGACTTAAAGTTGGATGATGTAGACTTTTGTTATGGGAGTCGCAATGGTATGCTATGGCCCATTCTTAATGAAGTTTTTGACCTGAATTTGGCGTTTGAGAATACCGCAGAAGCGATTGACCAGCGGAAACGTTTTTTACACCAGAGAAAAATAGGAGTCTGCGATATTGTAGAAAGTGCCGAACGAGATAAAATTGATGCCTCGGATTTGGGGATGCAAAATGTAAAATTTCGAGACTTAATTTCGCTTTTGAACCAATTTGAGAATTTGGACACTTTGCTCTTCATGGGCGGAAACAGTAAGAACGGCCCGGAGTACTTTTTTCGAAAGCAATTGCGAGGTTATGGTATTTTACTCCAATTTGTCTCCAATGACCTACCCAGAATTCATCAGTTTATGTTACCATCCAATTCACAGCGGACTATTAAAACCATAACTTTTACTGCACCCTCGGGAGCTGCAAACCGGGCAATTGGTAGTTTGGATTCCTATAAAAAAGCCAAGCAACAGAATCCGAAATACACCACCTTTGATTTTAGGGTCGCGCAATATGCGCCCTTCTTTTAGACGATTTCCTGTTACTTTTCCACAATTGCGGTTTCAAATTGTGATTTGCCAAAATTAACTGTGGCATGAACCGCATATTTTCGATATTTACTGCTGAAAGCACTTGTATATGTCATTTAGCACTAATGTTCAGAAAGAAAAGCGATTAGAGGAGTTCAAAAAATCGGTTACTAATAAGTTCAATATTTACAACAGTCTTTTTTTAAGCCTGCCGTATCGCAACATTGAAAACGTTGGTATTTTGATTCCGGTGTTGATGGACCAATGCGAAAAGGGCCTTGCCCAAGGAAAGAAGCCACAAGAAATCTTAGATGCTTTTTTTGAACATTTCACTGATTTTACCACCGAGCGAGAACGTTTGGATTTTATGTTCAATATCATTCAATACGTAGAACGTCAGGTGGTGTTGTATGATAGTGTAGAAGATTCTGCGTTTCCTAAATTGCAAGAATACACCAATTCCCTTTCCATAAAAGATTACTTCGAATTAGTAGGTCGCAATAAGAATTGGGATAAAATCAAAAAGAAGCTTTCAACATTCAGTGCACGAATCGTTTTGACGGCACACCCTACGCAGTTTTATACCCCAGCAGTTTTGGACATCATCAAACAGTTGGGTCAATTGATAGAGACTGATAAGGTCAACGAAATTGACATTACCCTGCAACAATTGGGATTAACCTCCTTAGTAAATTCCAAAAAACCTACGCCGCTGGATGAAGCAAAGAACATCATCCATATTTTAAGGCATACCTACTACGATGCCGTGGGGGAGCTTTTTGAGTATGTCAAGCATAACTTGAGGGATACCGAATTTGATAATTACGATATCATCAAGCTAGGATTCTGGCCGGGTGGTGACCGAGATGGGAATCCGTTCGTGACCTCAAAAATTACCATGCAAGTGGCTGATGAATTGCGAACTACCTTAATGAAGTGCTATTACAATGAGCTGAAAGCCTTACGTAAAAAACTAACTTTTAAAACTATCCAAGGCGATTTGGAAGCCTTGAGTGCTTCATTATATCAAGCCATGTTCAACGCAGACCATCTATTGGAGTATGAAACCATACTGCAACATTTACTTGATATTCGAGAAGCGTTGGTTGAAAAATATCTCGGCCTGTATTTGGAAGAATTGGATACCCTTATCAATAAGGTGAAAATCTTTAAGACTCATTTTGCAACTTTAGATATTCGACAAGACCATAGCAAACATTATTTGGCCGTAACGGAAATATTAAAAACAGAAGGTGCCATTAAAGAAAGCTTGGATGAGCTTTCCGAAAAGCAATTGGTAAACTGGTTGTTGAAAAAGAGTCCAAAACTAACATTGGAATCTTATAGTGATGACATCGTTAAGGATACTATCCGAAACATCAGACAGTTGGGCAAAATCCAACAAAAAAATGGTGAAGAGGGTTGCAACCGCTATATCATTAGTAATTCTGAAGACATTTTCTCAGTGTTATTTGTGTTCGGTTTGTTTCGCTGGTGCGGATGGAAGGAAGAAGATATCAGTTTTGATATCATTCCACTATTTGAAACCATGAAGGGTATGTCCGCATCAGAAGAGGTCATGCAAACCCTTTTTGACACCCCTATGTATCGAAAGCACTTAGAACGTCGAAAAGATGTTCATACTATCATGTTAGGCTTTTCAGATGGAACCAAGGATGGTGGATATCTGAAAGCCAACTGGTCTATTTTGAAGACAAAAGAAACCTTGAGCAAAGTGTGTAAAAAGAATGGGGTTACCGCCATTTTCTTTGATGGTAGGGGAGGACCACCTGCACGAGGTGGTGGAAAAACACATCGTTTCTATGCTGCACAAACCAAGGATGTCGCGAATCACGAAATCCAATTGACGATTCAAGGGCAAACCATTACCAGTACCTATGGTACAAAGGAGCAGTTCATCCACAATTCTGAACAATTGCTTACCGCCGGATTGAGCAACAACCTTTTTGGGAAGGAAATCGTTATTTCTGCAGCCCAACGAAAACTCATTGAACAACTTTCTGAACGAAGCTTTGCGAAGTATGATGCCTTAAAACAGCACGAGAAGTTCATTCCTTATTTGGAGCACCGCAGTACCTTGAAATATTATACCAAGGCCAATATTGGGAGCCGTCCGGGTAAGCGTGGAAACAAAAAGCAATTGGAACTTTCTGACCTTCGAGCCATTTCGTTCGTGGGTTCATGGAGTCAGTTAAAACAAAATGTGCCAGGGTATTTTGGTATCGGCACAGCCATTCAGGAATTGAACGATAAAGGCAAGCTATCCGAAGTGAAGAAGCTGTACAAAGAGGTGCCTTTTTTCAGAGCCTTGATGCACAATAGTATGATGTCTTTAGCCAAGACCAACTTCTCCTTGACCAGTTATATGAAAGAAGATGAAGAATTTGGTCCGTTTTGGAATATTCTTCACGATGAGTATATGTTGTCCAAGAAGTGGTTACTGAAGATTTCGGGCTATTCCATTCTAATGGAAGATGAAGCCGTTTCCAGGGAGTCGGTGACCATCCGGGAAAAGATAGTTTTACCCTTGTTGGTTATTCAGCAAAACGCATTATTCCATATTTCGCAAGAGTCTGAATTCAAGGAACTGTACGCCAAAATCGTGACCCGTTCCTTGTATGGGAACATCAATGCCAGTCGTAATTCGGCGTAATGCGATGGGACAGCTTATCGATTTCTTGGGGAAGTTGAAAAAGCTTTAAGGATGTTGTCAGAAGAGTTTCTATTTTTAGAATATGTACTACTATCTGATAATTGGACTTCAGGGCTTTTGTCTGTATCACTGCTATACCCATCGAAATAATTATTACTGGTTTTTAGCCATTATTTTTTTACCGGTTGTAGGGTCCGTGCTATATCTTTTCATGAATGTTTTTCAAAAAAGAGATGTGGAAAAGGTTCAGGAAACTTTGATTACGGCTATTAATCCTACGAAGAAAATCAAGGATTTGGAGAAGCGCTTTAAGTTTTCCGCCACCTTTGAGAATCAAGTTGCTTTGGCCGATGCCTATTTGGAAGAAGGTATGAACAGAGAAGCGATTTTCAACTACGAAGCTTCGTTGAAAGACGTTTTTGCGAATGACTTTTATGTTCTTTCGAAGTTGGTGGAAGCGAATTATTACGCGAATGACTTTAAAAAGGCAATAACGGAAGCGGCTAAAATTGAAAAGGATTTTAAGTTTCGGAAATCTAAAGCATCATTTTTGTTTGCCATGGCGTTGGAAAAAGAAGTAGAGCTTCATCGGGCCGAGGAACTTTTAAACACTTTTGATGCCCCGTATTCCAATTTCATGGAGCGCTTGGAACTTGCTCGTTTTTTGATTCGAAACAATAAGTTGACGGAAGGAAAAGCAGTTTATAACGAAATGTTGGCGGAAGCTGAAAACATGTCGAAAAGTAGTTCAAGGGCTAATCGCGGATTTATCAAAAAAGCACGCGAAGAAAGAAATGCTTTGCAATAGCGCAAGACACTTTAGCTACCGAATACTACTAACGAATTCGTCAATTTTACCAACTCCATGCGAAGTTAGATGCTTTATAAAAGCTGAACCGATAATAGCCCCTTTGGCGTTCTGGGTCGCATGGGCAAAGGTTTCTGCATTGCTAATTCCAAAACCAACAACTTGCGGATTTTTTAGGTTCATCTCCGAAATTCGATTGAAATAGGCTTCTTGTGTATCGCCAAACCCTGCTTTAGCTCCGGTAGTACTTGCTGAGCTCACCATATAAATGAAACCGTCAGACGCTTCATCAATCTCGCGAATTCGTGCATCACTGGTTTGTGGGGTTATCAAAAACACATTGACAAGTCCATATTTTTTATAAATGGCTTGGTATTCATTTTGGTACACATCCAAGGGTAAGTCTGGCATAATAATGCCATCAACTCCAATCTCATGACACTTTTTGCAGAAGGCTTCTACCCCATATTGCAACATGGGATTGAAATACCCCATGACAATCAATGGAATTTGAACCGTTTTTCGAATATCCTTAAGCTGTTCAAAAAGCAGCTCGGTATGCATGCCATTGTGTAAAGCGGTTGTAGAACTTTCTTGAATCGTAGGGCCATCTGCCAAAGGGTCACTAAAGGGAAGACCAATTTCAACCATGTCTACTCCGCTTTTTTCCAAATCTTGTATGACTTGAACCGTGTCGTTCAGGTCAGGATACCCAGCCGTAAAGTAGATGGAGAGCAGTTTTTTGTCTTCTTTCAGTTTTTGATTGATTCTGTTCATAGTGTTTTGTAGATGCTGAAACGAGTTCAGCATGACGTTTCGTTTTCAATTTGAGTCAACCTGAACTTGATTCAGGTTCTTTTTTATTTTTTTGTAGTCGCCGAAACAAGTTCGGCATCATATTTCTTTTCAATTTGCGTCAACCTGAATTTGATTCAGGTTTTATCTTAGAGCTTAAAATAATCAATATAAGTTTGCAAGTCTTTATCCCCACGACCAGATAAGTTGATGACAATCACATCTTCCTTTTCGAATTTTCTATGGTCAAAAATGGCAAAAGCGTGACTGGTTTCAATGGCGGGAATAATTCCTTCCATTTGAGAAATTTCCAATCCAGCAGTCATGGCCTCATCGTCTGTAACCGAAATGAATTCGCCCCGTCCAGAAGTAAATAAATGGGCATGCATTGGGCCTACCCCTGGGTAATCCAATCCTGCAGAGATGGAATAAGGTTCAGTGATTTGACCATCGGGGGTTTGCATCAAAAGGGATTTACTGCCATGAATGATGCCTACCTTACCTAACGCTGAAGTAGCTGCACTCTCCGTAGTATCAATTCCTTTACCTGCGGCTTCTACAGCAATAATACCCACCTCTGGTTTATCCAAATAATGGTAATAGGTTCCAGCGGCGTTACTTCCGCCACCCACACAGGCCACTACATAATCGGGATTTTCCCGACCCTCTTTTTCTTTGAGCTGCCACTTGATTTCTTCTGATATGACTGACTGAAAACGAGCAACCATATCTGGATAGGGATGGGGTCCCACTACGGAACCGATAATATAATGCGTATCCACGGGGTTGTTAATCCAGTCCCGGATGGCTTCGTTGGTAGCGTCTTTCAAAGTACGACTACCCGAAAGTGCTGAACGCACTTCCGCACCCAACATTTTCATTCGAGCGACATTGGGCGCTTGTCTTGCAATATCAATTTCGCCCATATACACCACACATTGAATACCCATCAAAGCACAGACAGTAGCCGTAGCCACCCCGTGTTGACCTGCTCCAGTTTCTGCGATGATTCGATTCTTTCCCAATTTTTTGGCCATTAAAATCTGTCCGATGGTGTTATTGACCTTGTGCGCGCCGGTATGACAGAGGTCTTCTCGTTTTAAATAGATTTTGGTTTGATACTTTTCAGACAACCGCTCTGCAAAGTAGAGTGGGGTAGGGCGTCCTACATAATCCTTTAGAAGTTGGTGAAACTCCTCTTGAAAAGAAGGTTCTGCCATAATTCGAAGGTAGTTGCTGCGCAATTCCTCACAATTTGGGTATAGCATTTCAGGGATGAAAGCCCCTCCAAATTCTCCGTAATATCCTTTTTCATTAGCGTGATAGGTCATGACTTCACTTTTTTACTTTGATTCATTTTGGTCAGGAAGGTTTTGAATTCCTTGACCGCCTCAATATTCTTATGGCCGGGTTGAATTTCAAATTTACTATTGATATCGATGACATGGCAATATTGTGCCGCATCTGTTTTCAAAAAGGACTCCAAATCTTTTTGATTTTCCAATCCAATCCCTCCACTTAAAAAGTAGGGTTTCGTAGAGGGGTAGTGTTCCAAAATTTTCCAGTTGAATGCGTATCCGTTACCTCCGGGGAGTTTGCCTTTGGTGTCAAATAAAAAATAATCGCAAACGGTTTCGAAGGGTTTCAAAACAGAAAAATCAAAATCATCTTTTATGGAAAAGACTTTGATGATTTCCAAGGATTTGACTTTGGAAGGCAATGACATTTCAACTCCGCTCAATGCGACATCGGATATATTCGCAAATTGTTTCCTTATCAGGTTACAGAATTCTGGAGATTCTTGTCCATGCAACTGCACCGCATCCAAATTGAACTTTTGAATGGTTTTCAAAACGTCTTCCAAACTCGCATCGACAAATACCCCAACCTTTTTGATGTTATCAGGGATTGAAGGCATTTCTCCTTCAAAAAAGCGCGCGGATTTTCCCCAAAAAATGAACCCTAAATAATCTGGTTGCAATGCTGCGACTGCTTTAGGATTATGTTTCATGCCGCACACTTTCAGTTTCATGCCGTCAAATTTTGAATAAAAGTTTTGGCACTTTCACCTGGGTTCTCCGTTTTCATGAAATTCTCTCCAATCAAAAACCCTTGAAACCCAAAGGGTCGTAAGGATTTGATGGCTTCAACATTACTAATGCCACTTTCGGAGACCTTCACGAAATCATCTGGAATATGTTTTGCCAGATGCCGACTGGTGTCTAAATCTACTTCGAAGGTTTTTAAATTTCGATTGTTCACGCCGAGCATATCCAAGCTGGGCATAATCGCTTTTTCCAGTTCTTCTTGGTCGTGCACTTCTAAAAGTACTTCTAAACCAAGCGATTTTGCCATTTCGGATAAGGTCTTGATTTCTGCGCGTGTCAATACCGCGGCAATCAACAGAATCACGTCAGCTCCATGCGCTTTGGCCTCTACCAATTGATAGGTGTCGATAATGAATTCCTTTCGCAACAGAGGCATTTCTGCCGAAGCCCGAGCTAGCAAAAGGTCTTCCAAAGAACCTCCAAAGTATTTGATATCGGTTAATACGCTCATTCCACAAACTCCTGCATTTTGATACCCTTTTGCTACCAAGCCCACATTGGTGTTTTGGTTGATGGTCTGTTTGGAGGGCGAACGGCGTTTGTGTTCGGCTATGATGCCCGAGTTGGATTTGCGAAGTGCCTGGGCAAGCGAAGTACCCTTTCTATCAAACAAAACGGAGGCTTCCCATTGACTCACAGGAATCAGCTCCTTTTTGAGGGCCACTTCTTTACGTTTATCCGCTACTATTTTATCTAAGATGTTCATTTCATTCTTTGGATTCCTGCTTTCGCAGGAATGACGAATTGTTATTATTGATGTCATTCCGTACTTCCTGCCCGACCGGTCAGGCGGGGATACGGAATCTATTTTCATTTTAAGCTCTACTCAATTCTTGTAATTTTTTCAAGGCTTCCAATCCTTTGCCTCCCAATAGCGATGTCTTTGCTTTTTCGAATCCTTCCTTCGGAGAGCTGCTTTCCACCGTGGCAATAGCCATTCCTGCGTTGGCACAAACCACATTATTTTGGGCTTCTGTTCCTTTTCCTTGGAGAATGTCCATGAAAATCTGGGCAGAACCCGCAATATCATCCCCTCCGGTTATGGCACTCATTTGAACCGCATCCACCCCGAAGTCTTTCGGCGATAACATCGCTTCAGAAGTGTTTGAAATGGTTTTGGTTTCTCCAGTCAAAGAGATTTCATCATAACCATCCAATGCATGGAGAATGGTGAAGTTCTTATCCGTGTTTTGGTAGAGGTACCCGTACATTCGAGCCAATTCCAAGTTGAATACGCCTACCATTTGATTTTTAGGGAAAGCAGGATTTACCATAGGCCCCAGCATGTTGAAAAAGGTTTTTACCGCCAATTCCCTTCGAATAGGAGCCACATTTTTCATTGCGGGGTGGAACAAGGGTGCATGCAACACGCAAATCCCAGCTTTATCAATCGACCTTTTCAAGAAGTCCGCTTGGTTACTGAATTTGATGCCTAGAAATTCCATGACGTTGCTGCTTCCACATTTGGAGGACACTCCGTAATTTCCATGTTTGGTCACTTTGATTCCCGCTCCAGCAGTCACGAACGAAGCCAAAGTGGAAATGTTGAAGGTATCTTTGCCGTCTCCACCGGTACCACACAAATCTATTGGATTGTAATCGCTAAGGTCCACCGCCAAGCACAATTCCAACAACGCATCACGAAAGCCTTCCAATTCGTCAATGGTGATACTTCGCATCATATACACCGTCAAAAAGGCCGCTATTTGACTGGTGTTGTATTCTCCATTGGCAATGTTCACCAAGATTTGCTTGGC
Organism: uncultured Allomuricauda sp.; assembly: GCA_937899065.1. Classification (GTDB taxonomy): domain Bacteria; phylum Bacteroidota; class Bacteroidia; order Flavobacteriales; family Flavobacteriaceae; genus Flagellimonas. Next base: position 5,615 of record CALBPG010000142.1, on the reverse strand, counting down.
GTCTTCTTTGGAGAGTACTTCGTGGTTAATAAGTCGAGTTAATGTTTCTTTCATGGTATTTTTTTGTCATTCCGTACTAAACGGAATCTATTTTATTTCTTGGATTCCTGTCCTCTTCGACTGCCTGACCTTCGTACGAGACTTCGGTAGGTTGTCGCTCAGAGTGACAACAATAATTACTTTTTCTACTGTTCCAACCAATTTTTAAGCATTTGTTTTCCGTCTGGTGTCAACACCGATTCAGGGTGGAATTGAACTGCTGCCACATCATAGGTTTTGTGTCGCAAAGACATTACCTGTCCATTTTCGTCAAATGATGTGGCTAATAATTCCTCTGGTAATTCATTATGTACTACCCAAGAATGATAACGTCCCACAGGAATCTTTTTGGGCAGACCTTTAAAAAGCAGGTCTTCTTCGGTAATTTCAATTTCCGTGGCTACGCCGTGATATACTTGGTCCAAATTCACCAAGCTGCCACCAAAAACTTCACCAATCGCCTGTTGACCCAAACAAACCCCAAGAATACGCTTGCTACTGGCATACTTTTCTATCAAAGGTTTTAACAGGCCTGCCTCATCGGGAATACCAGGCCCCGGCGATAATACAATCTCATCGAACCCTTCTGCTTCTTCCAATTCAAATTGGTCGTTTCGTTTTACAACAACTTCGCAGTCCAAATCTTCCAGATAGTGAACCAGATTGTAAGTAAAACTATCGTAGTTGTCAATCATTAGTATGGTACGTGTCGCGCTCATAACGATTCCGCAATTTCCAAGGCCTTAGTCAAAGCGCCTAGTTTATTAAAGGTTTCCTGCAATTCGTCTTCCGGGTCAGAGGCGGCGACCAAACCTGCTCCTGCTTGAAAATGTAATTCGTGGTCTTTGCTCAAAAAGGTTCGAATCATAATGGCATGGTTGAAATTGCCCTCGAAATCCATGAAACCTATGGCTCCGCCGTAATACGAACGGTTAGTGACCTCGTATTTTTCAATCAATTGCATCGCCATATGTTTGGGTGCACCACTCAAGGTACCCGCCGGAAACGTATCCGCCACAACTTTCATGGTTGGGATGTTTTCTTTTTTCTTTCCAGTGACCTTGGAAACCAAATGGATAACATGAGAGAAGTACTGCACTTCGCGATAGGTTTCCACTTGTACAGTATTGCCATTGCGGCTTAAATCATTTCGCGCAAGGTCGACAAGCATAACATGTTCGCTGTTTTCTTTTTCGTCTGCGGCCAATTGCTTCGCCAATTCAGCATCCATCTCGTCGCTACCCGTTCTTTTATATGTTCCGGCGATAGGATGAATCTCAGCTTTGCCTTCCTTAACGATAAGCTGGGCTTCGGGTGAGCTGCCAAAAATCTTGAAGTTTCCGTAGTCAAAATAAAAGAGATATGGAGATGGGTTAATGGATCGCAGTGCACGATACACGTTGAACTCGTCTCCTTTAAAGCCCTGGGTAAACCTTCGGGATAATACCAATTGAAAAACATCTCCTCGTTTACAATGTTTTTTTGCAAGGTCGACATGCGCCTTGTAGGTTTCATCGTCTAGGTTAGATGACCCGTTGCCTTCTCGATGAAACGTGTACGAAGCAAAGTTCCTCACATTCAAAAGCTGCTCTATTTCCGAAACGTTGCTTTCTTGATCAAAACAATGCGCAAAAATGTAGGCTTCGTTTTTGAAGTGATTGATGGCAATGATGTTTTGATATACAGCATAATACACATCTGGAATGGCAACCGAGTTTTCCTTTTTTTGAATGGAAACATCTTCGAAGTAGCGCACCGCATCATAAGCCATGTACCCAAAGAGGCCATTATTAATGAACTTGAAGGTGTTATCGGCAACTTGAAATTTCCTAGAGAAACCATGAATGATATTTGGGACATCAACACTAGCATCAATTTGGGTTACCGTTTGCGACCCATCCGGAAAAGACTCCGTGATTTGTTCGTTTTCAATGGCAATCGAAGCTATGGGATTGCAGCAGATATAAGAAAAACTATTGTCGTTGGCATGGTAGTCGCTACTTTCCAACAAAATACTGTTGGGAAACCTATCCCTGATTTTGAGATATACGCTTACCGGGGTAATCGTATCCGCCAGAATTTTTTTGTAGTCGGTTTTTAAAGTATACATTTTACAGAACCGTAATTTGAGTTTTATGCATTAAAAAAGGCCTGTCGTGATGACAAGCCTCGTATATTCTTAACAGGGGACTAGCTCACGACATGTTTCGTAAGTTTATCCACCACCAGTTGTTTGTTGTTCTAATCATTTCCCCAAATATAGAAAGGAAATCGTTTTTCGCAAATTTTAAACCTTAAAAACCCCGATTACATTTTTGCAACCGGGGTTTTCAAACACTAAACCGAGCAGATTACATCTGCAAATCGACCACTAGGTCGAACTCATCATATATTGTTTTGTCTCCAAGATTGTCAAAGAAACTACCTGAACCATATTTTACGTCGTATTTGGTTCTATCAACTTTCAAAGTAGCTGTTGCTTTGCTTCCGTATACCGAAACATCGAAAGTTATGGGCTTGGTAATGCCTTTGATGGTCAAATCTCCGGTTACTTTGTAAGCGTTTTTTCCAGTGCTCTCCACTTTGGTAAAGACCATGGACGAAGTTGGGTTGCTCGCCACAGCGAAGAAGTCATCTGAATTCAAGTGTCCATCCAACTTGTTTTTATAATCTCCCGTTAGATCGGTGGTATTGATTGTGGTCATATCTACCACAAATTCCCCTCCAGCAAGTTTGTCTCCATCAAACTCAAGAGAACCTGATTTTAGGCTAATGGTGCCCACATGGGAACCAGTGACTTTATAGGCCTTCCAGGTAATGGTGCTCTCACTTGCTTTTACTTCTTTTTTTTCTCCGTCAATAGGGTTTGCCAAAACCGCGGAGCTAGCCATTAAGGCCAAAACGATAGTTGAAATTCTTTTTTTCATGTTTTAGGATTTTAAGGTGTTTTTTATGTTTAGAATTAAATAAATGTTACAAAGTCGTCTGTTGCACGACGTACTTTGGCGTAATGTTGGGTTTCGTCTTCTTCAGAACGGTACCCCACCGGAAGCACTACCGTTGTTGTCAACGATTTCTCGGTCAAGCCCAGAATGTCGTCATAGGCTTTACGTTCAAAACCTTCCATAGGACAGGTGTCAATCTTTAAATTGGCCGCGGCGGTCATAACATTACCCAGAGCGATATATACTTGGCGCGCCGTCCAACTGTCTTTTAAGGCTCCGGGCAAATCCAACAGTTTGGATTTCATAAAATCTCCGTAGCCTTTTAGCTGTTCCAAAGCGACACCTCGTGTTTCGCTAACATTATTGAGGTAATTGTCAACCAAACTGGCATCAAATTCATTGTGGTTCGCAAAAACCAAAAGGTGTGATGCGTCCACAATCTGGGATTGATTCCATGAAACAGGCTTTAATTTTTCCCGAATGTCAACATCTTCAACCACGAAAACGTGAAAAGGTTGCAGACCATAGGAAGTTGGGCTTAAGCGAGCCGCCTCCAAAAGTATGTTGAGTTGTTCTTCAGAGATTTTCTTGGAAGCGTCAAATTTTTTGGTGGCGTAGCGCCACTGTAAGTCTTCTAGTGTTGTACTCATTTTAAAATTTATCTAGTAATTCATTTAAGGTTTGTAATTCTTTTGTTGTGAGGTTCGAAACGGCATTTCGCTCGGCTTTATCCATTACTTTGTCCATCTCGGAAAGTACTTCTAAGCCGAGGTCGGTAATACTTATTTCAACCTTGCGTCTGTTTTCCGCACAAATGCTTCGGTGCACGTATCCTTTAAGCAATAGTTTATCGACAAGGCGAGTGGTATTGCTCATTTTGGTGACCATGCGTTCGTTTAATGTGGATAAGTTGGCAGGTTTCCCGTTTTGCCCCCTCAAAATCCGAAGTACATTAAATTGTTGCACTGAAACTTCAAAAGGTTTGAGTACCGCCACAATTGATTCTGCAACTTTGTGGTGCACCAAGGTGATATGAATCAGGCTACGTTTGTGTAACGGAATTTTTTTGGTGGTTTTAATGACTTCCTCTACATTCATGTATCAACAAAATTTGTATATACAAATGTAAATGTATTTTTCGAAGCTTCGAAAGCCCAAACGCGATAAAATTTTGTTAAATAAAAAGACAGGCGTACTCCAATGCTTAATTTTAGAATGATACAGTTCGAGTATGAGATTGATTCTTAGTCTATTGGTGGTGCTTCTGACGATAAGTTGTAAACAAACCAATTCCAAGGAGGTGGCGGTTGACACCCAAAATAGTAAGCAAACAACGGAACCAAGTTCGGTTTCTGAAACAGAGGAGGCGGTGAAATTCCCGGTATATGATTTTGCCGAATTTGAACCATTGCTCCACAAAGATGATGAAACCGTACACATCATTAACTTTTGGGCGACATGGTGCAAACCTTGTATTGCCGAATTACCTTATTTTGAGCGAATCAACTCCGAAATGAAGGACCAAAACGTGTCGGTTACCCTAGTCAGTTTGGATATGCCATCCATGTGGAAATCAAGATTGGAACCCTTTGTTGAAAAGAAGCAACTGCAATCTGAAGTCGTGATTTTGGATGACCCCAAGCAAAACGATTGGATTCCAAAGGTCTCCGAAGATTGGCAAGGTGGAATACCTGCCACCTTGATTTATACCAAAGGCAAACGAGCCTTTTTTGAACGCGGTTTTACCTATGAAGAACTTTTAAACGAAATACAACCCTTTTTACAATGAGAACTACAAGATTTTTTCAATTTTTAGGCGCTACCCTGTTTTTGTTGGTTTTTGCCTCTTTTACCTATGGTGACAAACCAGTTGCCGAAGGATATGGTGTTGGTGATGTGGCAACGGACTTTTCCCTGAAAAACATTGATGACACCATGGTTTCCCTATCGGACTTTAAAGATGCCAAGGGATTTTTGGTCATTTTCACTTGCAATACTTGCCCCTACGCGATTGCGTATGAAGACCGTATCATTGCTTTGGATGCCAAGTACAAGGCGCAAGGTGTTCCTGTAATTGCCATCAATCCGAATAATCCAGCCGTAAAAGCGGGAGATAGTTTTGCCAAAATGAAAGTGCGCGCTGAAGAGAAAGGTTTCAGCTTTCCGTATTTGTTTGATGAAGGGCAGAAAGTGTATCCGCAGTACGGTGCCACACGTACGCCACATGTTTACCTGTTGGAAAAGACAGCGAAAGGAAACGTGGTCAAATATATTGGAGCTATCGATGACAACTACCAAGACGCTTCCAAAGTAGAGGAGAAATACGTGGAAAACGCGGTGGATGCCATGCTTTCCGGAAAAGAAATCAAAGTAGAAACTACCCGCGCCATTGGATGCACCATAAAAGTGTAGCGAAAAAGCAAAACGACCTTTTTGGTTTGTTTAGGATGCGTATTTTTGGGTTTTAAAATCATACCATGGCAGACTTATCTCAAGAGGAATGGAGCGAGCAGTTGGCTCAAGACGAAAATGCCTTAATCCTTGATGTTCGTACTCCAGAGGAGTGGGAAGAAGGATACAATCACGGAGAACATCATATTGACATTTACTAAGGCAAAGGATTTATGGACG
>CALBPG010000141.1 GCA_937899065.1 uncultured Allomuricauda sp. | reverse complement strand
TTACATTTCCATGGGATTTGGTAATCCGTATGGCGACCCTTGGAATGTTGAAATTGTGGGAGATTGGACGGAGAAGCTGGCCCAAATGGGGGTCACCATTCTTTCTTTATCAGATACGGTAGGTTCTTCAACGCCTGAGGTCATTACGTATCTCTTTTCCAATCTCATTCCAAGCTATCCTGACATAGAATTTGGCGCGCATCTGCACACAACACGCTCCAAATGGCATGAAAAAGTGCATGCAGCCTACGAATCAGGTTGTACGCGATTTGATGGAGCAATTCAAGGCTTTGGCGGCTGTCCCATGGCGAAAGACGAATTGACTGGAAACATGCCAACCGAAAAAGTTTTCTCTTATTTGAATCAAGCAAAAGCCAATACTGGTGTAAATGCCATGGTATTTGAAGCCGCTTATAACAAAGCTACAGAGTTGTTTTCCGCCTACCACTAAATGTTTTTTTTGTTAAGATTTTGTTTGCATTTGTAGATTGAATCTTTACCTTTGGCTCCAATTTAAATTTATTCTAAATAAAAGTAATGAAAAAGTTTTTAGCCTTAGTTGCTTTATCAGGACTGGCATTTTCCTGTTCCAACGATGATGATACACCAATGGATCAAACGGATGACATGGCAGTCGCTACCTGCTCGGATGGTATGCAGAATGGAGATGAAACTGGCGTTGATTGTGGTGGTAGTTGTACTCCTTGTGACACTAGTATTGCAATACCAGCAACCTACATTTTCGAAAGAGATGGTGCTTCCACTGTAAGTTTTAGTGGTCAAACAACGCGATTGCTGATGGCCAATGAGATTTTATCCAAACTTAAAGATCCAACGGCGACTCTAGATCAAATTGCCGCCATGTATGCGCACCAGCCTGGAGCTATGGACTTTGAAGGTGAGGGCTTAAATGATTCTGATAAGCAAGTTCGTAACAAAACGGCTGGATCTTACACTTTTGGTAATGAAATACCTTCGGTGGCCTCGTTGGGAATACAAGCGCAATTCGATGCTTACATTACCGAACAGGTAAATGACGTATTTCCTGCTTGGAATGAAGTTGCGACAGCTGGTAATCCGGGTCAGCTTTCCGATGGTTCTTCCACACGTTATGTCAACGGAAAGGGCCTTGAGTTGGATCAGGCATTTAACAAAGGATTGATTGGAGCATTTGTTGGCGACCAAATCTTGAACAATTACACATATAGCGAGTTCATTGATCAATTTGAAGCTGCAAATGATGAAGGTACATTGGTAGACGACAAGTCTTATACAGATTTAGAGCACGATTGGGATGAAGCTTACGGCTATGCTTTTGGTGTGGTGGATAACACGGAAAACCCAATTGCTGATGTAGATGCTTTGGATGCTACGGATAAGTTTTTAGCCAAATACATCAAGCGAGTGGAAAATGACCCAACTTTTACGGGGATTGCACAAGATATTTTTGATGCCTTCAAAGCAGGTAGAACTGCCATTATCAATAAGGACTATACGGAACGTAATGCCCAGGCAGATATTTTAAGACAAAAAATTGCAGAGGTGATAGCAGTTCGTGCGGTGTTCTATCTGCAAGCTGGAAAAGGAAAGATTGGTGGTGCAGAGCCAGGGGATCAATTCCATGACCTTTCTGAAGGGTATGGATTTATCTACAGCTTACAGTTTATGAGAGTACCAGGGTCAGCTGGTGAAGCGGTATTTTTGTTCTCATCTACAGAGGTAAATGGATTCTTGGATACCATTTATAATACTCCTACAAACGGTTTTTGGGATGTTACTGCCGAAGATCTTGATTCTGTTTCCGAAGCCATTGCCGCTAAATTTGATTTTACAGTAGCCGATGCTGCTGACAATAACAATTAAGAAGGGGCCTACGCTTTTTAAATAAAATTAGTAAGAGGTGGTCCTGAAAAGGTACCACCTCTTTTGAGTATATTTGACAGCATTTTAATAAGAACAAATAAAAATAGCTAAATGAAAAAGTATTGGTATTCCGTAATTCCTACTTTGGTTATGTTATTGGTTTATGCTTGTTCCTCCGATAATGGCGGTGATACACCAACTGACCCAACCGATGACGATGGTATGGAACCGACTTTCAGTCGGGCGGATATGTTGACCAATTGGACTGATAACATTATCATCCCTGCGTATACCGCTTTTTTGGAGGATACTGAAACCTTGCAGACCGAAGCAACTGCATTTTCAAACGCACCTACGGTGGATGCTTTGAACGCTTTACGTACTGCCTATGTGGAGGCCTATAAGAGCTGGCAACACATTGATATGTTCGAAATAGGTCCAGCAGAATTGACGGGATTGCGTTTGAACATGAACACCTATCCAACATCAATAACCAAAATTGAAACTAACATAGCAGATCCTGATGCCAACTTTGCACTCCCGTCCAATAGGGATTCCAAAGGTTTTCCTGCATTGGATTATCTTTTTTATGGTATAGCCGACACGGATGAAAATATTGTAGCGGTGTATACGGATGTAACCTCAGGTGCAGCTCTTCTAGCCTACATTCAAAAGATATTTGCGGATATTGATGACTCGGTTACCGCCGTAGCCAATGAATGGACCAGTACCTTCAGAGACAGCTTTGTGGCTGAAGATGGTACTGGAGCAAGTGCCTCCGTAGACCGTTTGGCGAATGACTTCTTGATTTATTACGAAAAAAGCCTGCGAACGGCTAAGATACAAGCACCGTTGGGTATTTTGTCCGGCGTTCAATCACCGCAAATCATAGAATCCCTTTACAATCCATCATTGTCCAACGAATTGTTTTTGGAGGGTTTGAGCGCAACCAAATCATTTTTTAATGGAAATGCCTATGGTACGGGCACAGCAGGAATTGGCTTTGATGATTACCTTACTTTTGTGGAATCTACTATAGGCGGCGATATCAATGCGCAATTGGATAGCGCCGAGAATGCGGTATCTGGTTTAGATAGTTTTGCAGTAGAATTGCAACAAAGTCCTGCAACCGATATGATTGCTGCTTATGCCGAGGTGCAAGACGTGGTAGCGCTTTTAAAGCGAGATATGTTTTCTGCATTGAGCATAGCCATTGATTTCCAAGACCAAGACAACGACTAGGTAGTTTTTACCTATGGAATGGATTGGCAACTATTTGAAAAAACAGCAAGAGGCCGCCCCATTGGCGGTCTTTCGCATTTTCTTTGGGGTGATGATGCTCTGGAGTCTTATTCGCTTTTGGGCGAAGGGATGGATAGAAAGGGTATATCTCGAACCCAAATTCCATTTTACATACTACGGTTTTGAATGGGTAAAACCACTAGGAAACTGGACCTACCTGCTATTTGTGCTATGCATTTTAGCATCCATTTGCATATTGTTTGGGTACAAGTACCGCTTGGCAATTATTGTATTTTTCCTTTCTTTCACTTATGTCGAGTTGATGGAAAAGAGTACCTATCTCAATCATTACTATTTCGTTAGTGTATTGAGCTTTCTACTGATGTTTTTACCAGCCAATGCCTATTATTCAATTGATGCCTATATAAATCCCAAAAGGGCCTTTCAAAAAGTACCTCGATGGACAATAGATTCTATAAAACTCTTGCTGGGTGTGGTTTACGTCTACGCTGGACTGGCTAAGTTGAATTCAGATTGGTTGGTAAGGGCTATGCCTTTAAAAATCTGGTTACCCCCCAAATACGATATTCCATTCATTGGAGGGCTGATGGGTGAAAATTGGGCGCACTATGCATTTAGTTGGTCAGGTGCCTTTTATGATTTAACCATCCCTTTCTTTCTACTTTACAAACGTACCCGCCCTTTTGCTTTCGCTGCAGTTGTAGTTTTTCACATTCTAACTAGGGTATTGTTTAATATTGGAATGTTTCCGTATATCATGATTATGGCGACGCTTATTTTTTTCGATGCCGGATTCCATCATGAAGTACTCGCATGGATTTCCAAACTTTTCAATATTGCGAAGTCACGTTTCGATAATGGTTTGTCATTAACTGGTAACTATACAAGATTAAATGCAATACAACTTGTGCTGGTTCTTTTTTTTGTAGTTCAATTGTTATTTCCCTGGCGGTATATCCTATATCCAGGAGAACTTTTTTGGACAGAAGAAGGGTATCGATTTTCATGGCGCGTTATGTTGATTGAAAAGGCAGGATATGCCCAATTTAGAATTGTAAACGGCAAAACTGGCAAACAGTTTTATGTGGAAAACAGTGATTTTTTAACACCGTTGCAGGAAAAGCAGATGTCATTCCAGCCTGATTTTATTTTGGAATATGCGCACTTTCTTCAGAATCATTTTGCAGGGCAGGGACATAAAAACATCGAGGTGTATGTCGATTGCGGTGTTACCTTAAATGGAAGGCATAGTGCCCAATTTATTGATCCTACTATTGATTTGACGAAAATAAAAGAGTCTTTTAAACATAAAACCTGGGTTACGCCCTTAAAAGATGAGATTAAAGGCATATAGTTTATTGGTTTCGTTGGTAATAGTGGTTACCGCTTCCAACGCTCAGTTTTCGCTAAGTGGAACTGTTACTGATGATGAAGGTGTTCCATTGAATGCGGTAGAACTGTATTTAAAACCTACAGGTGATTTTTTACTTTCCGATACGTATGGAGTCTATCGTTTTGAAAATATTGATGCTGGTACATACACGTTGGTCGCTTTCAGCTATGGTTTTAAGGTTAGTGAGCAAAAAGTAGATATTCAACAGAATGTAGTTATCGATGTTCAATTACAAAGTCTTGGTGAAGAGCTGTCTGAAGTCATTTTAATACAAGAAAGAGAAAAAGTATTTGCCCTGCAAAATCTCAGAAAGGTGGAAGGCACGGCAATTTATGCGGGTAAAAATACCGAAGTAGTAGCCGTTGATTTGCTTACTGCCAATTTGGCCAGTAATGTTGCCCGACAAATCTATGGACAAGTTGTGGGTCTTAACATATATGATGGTGGAGCAGGAGGATTACAATTGAACATAGGAGGGCGCGGATTAGATCCAAACCGTTCTGCTAATTTTAATGTACGCCAAAATGGATATGATATCAGCGCAGATGTATTAGGTTATCCTGAAAGCTATTATACCCCGCCGGTAGAGGCATTGTCCGAAATTCAAGTAGTTAGAGGGGCAGCTTCTTTGCAGTACGGTACACAATTCGGAGGACTTATTAATTTTAAATTCAAACCACCTAATCCAAATAAAAAATTTGAGTTTGTAAGCAGACAAACCGTTGGGTCATATAATTTGTTCACGAGTTTCAACAGTGCCAGCGGTACTATAGGGAAATTTAGTTATTACAATTATTTTAATTACAAAAGTGGAGAAGGGTTTCGCCCCAATACCAACTTTAACTCTAGAAATTACCATGGACATTTTGGTTACCAGATTTCAAACAAAACCAAAATTTGGTTCGAAGCGACAATTCTAGACTACTTGGCCCAACAGCCCGGTGGGTTGACCGATGCACAGTTCGAAGAAGATCCTTCTGTAAGCCTTCGCGAAAGGAATTGGTTTGATGTTTCTTGGTTATTGGGCAACATGAGATTGGAACATCGTTTTAGCAGCGCAACGGAATTTAGCTTGAATATTTTTGGTTTGGATGCTTCGCGAAGTGCCTTGGGCTTTCGAGAGAATAGAGTATTGAACGTAGATCCCGGTGAAGAGAGGGAGTTACTAATTGATGATTTTCAAAATTGGGGAGCCGAAGCGAGATTACTGACCCGCTATAAAATAGGACAACAAGATGCTGTTGCTTTAATAGGGTCCAAATACTACCAATCGTACAACCTTCAAAGACAGGGAGCTGGACCTGCAAGTTTTGGTCCCGATTTTAGATTCGTTGATGAAGAGTTTCCAACTTTCCCCAGGAGGTCTTCCTACACGTTTCCAAATTTGAATATCGCTGTGTTCGGTGAGCATATTTTCAACATCACAGATCGTCTTTCAATTACTCCTGGGTTCCGTTTTGAGTATATCAAAACTCAGGCGGTAGGGAATTTCACGAGAGTATTCGTGGATTTGGCCGGAAACTTAATTAACACTTTAATCACGGAAGAAGATAGGGTAAATGAGCGTTCTTTTGTTCTACTCGGTGTTGGGGCGGCATATAAGTTGGGTGAAGATACAGAGTTGTATGCTAACTTTTCCGAGAACTACAGATCTATCACTTTCAATGATATTCGGGTGGTCAATCCTGCTCAAATAATTAGTGAAGACCTTGAAGATGAATCAGGTTTCACGGCTGATTTGGGTGTTCGGGGCACAATCGATGACCTGTTGCGTTATGACGTGAGTACGTTTGCTCTTTATTATGCGAACAGAATATCAGCAAATAACCAAATAGTAGATGAGTTCAATCAGGTAAGGAATATAACCGACAATGTTGGTACTGCTTTAATATTGGGCCTGGAAACCGTGGTAGATGTAAACTTAAAACCAGTATTGTTTCCTTCTGATAGTAATGTAAAACTCAATATGTTTATCAATTCTGCTTTGACCACTTCGGAATATATCAAATCAGACTTGAACAACTCGGTAGATGGGAAAAGAGTAGAACATATTCCTAATGTGAACATTAGAACTGGATTGCGGTTTGGTATTAAGAACTTTTTGGCTTCCTTTCAATATTCTTATTTGTCAGAACAATTCAATGACCCTCTAAACTCGACACCCTTCACGGATAGTACTGCACCAAATGCTGGAATTATCGGTACCCTTCCAGCTTATGATGTCATGGACCTTTCATTGTCGTATACCTACAAAAACTGGCGGTTGGAAGCAGGGGTGAACAACCTTTTGGATGAAAGCTATTTTACCCGAAGAGCGACGGGGTATCCAGGACCGGGAATCATTCCGGCAGAACCCAGAACATTTTATACCACATTACAATTCAAGTTGTAACCAAAAAGGAAAGCATAATGCTTTCCTTTTAATTGTATAACAAGTTGTTGGCAAATTAAGCAACTGCTTGAGGAGCCCACTTAGAGCACAACATTCCTTCAGCAGCTTTCGCTGGGTGAGGACAAGCAGCGGTATTGAATCTAGTACAAGTTCCACAGCTCATGCCTTCTTTCAAGGCGTCTTGCATGGTGAAACTGTCACAGGTGTGTCTCTCGCTGACAGTGATGTTGTGTTGGGCACAAGTACTTTCGTTCGTAAAATTGATGCAATTTGTACAATTTGTGGCTAACCGAATAGACATAGCAATAGTTTTAAAATTCTATATAAAGGTACTTCAGAAAATACCTAAAATGATTCTAAATACTTGTAATTCAGTTATTTGTATTTGGATTGAATTTAAAAAAGAAAGCGGCCGAATCCTGTGGCCGCTTTCCAAACCTACTAACTCCTGAGAACACTTCGGAAGCTAGTTTTTCGTGGAGATATAGTCAATATCTTGTGCTCTAATGAGTTGCGGTGTGGAATGCTTATCGTTGAGCAGCCCGCACATTTCCACCAATTCCTTATGGGTGAGTAAAATAATAAAATATTTATTTCCGACTGACAACGGAATTTTGGTGCGCCCATTGATGTCCCGAATACTATTTTGTTTGAAGTCTTTCAATAAAGAAGCCAGATATCGCTTGAAGTTTGCCAATTCCCACTCATAGAATTCGAAACAAAGATTGTTGAAACGCAACTGAAACAGCTTCGACTGGTTGCAAAAACTGAATTCACCTGACTTGCTAAAACCTAAAACTTCGACTTTGGGGTACATATGATGTTTTACTCAAAGATACATTTATTTATAATAAGTCTAAATAAAATTAACTTTAATGGAGGAAGTTTAGTAAACTAAACCGTCCTAAATAATTGTGGTATATTTGCACGCAATTAATCTTGAATTGCATGAAAGCGCATCTTTCAAAAATCATCGGTGAAGGACTTACCTACGATGATGTTCTCTTGGTTCCTGGATATTCCGAAGTTTTACCACGCGAAGTGGATATCACCACGCGTTTTACCCGAAACATACGAATCAACGTGCCCATAGTTTCCGCGGCCATGGATACCGTTACTGAATCGCAAATGGCCATTGCCATGGCGCGTGAGGGAGGTATTGGTGTTTTGCATAAAAACATGACCATCGCCCAGCAAGCTACCAAGGTACGCAAAGTAAAAAGGGCAGAGAGCGGTATGATAATGGACCCGGTCACGCTTCCCAAAGATGCCTTAGTCCGCGATGCCAAAGCCAGCATGCGGGAACATAGTATTGGTGGTATTCCTATTGTAGATAATCAGCTTAAGCTTATCGGAATTGTAACCAACCGTGATTTGCGTTTTGAAAAAAACAATGAGCGACCCATTTCGGAAGTCATGACTTCCGAAAACCTGGTTACGGTGAGTGAAGGAACTTCATTGTCTGAAGCAGAAGTGATTTTGCAGAAAAATAGAATTGAAAAACTACCCGTGGTAGATGACAACTACAAATTGATAGGACTCATCACCTTTAGGGATATTACCAAACTCACCCAAAAACCGATAGCAAATAAAGATCAGTATGGACGTTTGCGCGTTGCTGCTGCTCTTGGAGTCACTCCTGATGCAACCGAACGGGCTGAGGCTTTGGTCTCAGCTGGGGTTGACGCTTTGGTGATTGATACGGCACATGGCCACTCCAAAGGAGTTGTGGGTATTTTGAAAGAAGTAAAACAGGCTTTTCCAAATCTGGAAATCATCGTTGGAAATATTGCTACAGCTGAAGCTGCCAAATATTTGGTGGATGCTGGTGCTGATGCCGTTAAGGTTGGTATTGGACCTGGGTCTATTTGTACTACGCGAGTGGTTGCCGGCGTAGGATTCCCCCAATTCTCTGCGGTGTTGGAAGTTGCTGCCGGTATTTAAGGTAGCGGTGTACCCGTAATAGCAGATGGTGGTATCCGATATACCGGTGATATACCGAAAGCGATTGCCGCAGGTGCCGATCCCGTACTGTCGCGTTCTTTGCTAGCCCGAACGAATGAGTCCCCTGGTGAAACCATTATTTACGAAGGAAGAAAATTCAAGTCTTATCGTGGAATGGGTTCAGTTGAAGCGATGAAAGAGGGCAGTAAAGACCGCTACTTTCAAGATGTTGAAGACGATATCAAAAAATTGGTCCCCGAAGGAATCGTAGGAAGGGTGCCCTATAAAGGAGACCTATACGAAAGCATGCATCAATTTATCGGTGGTCTTCGAGCAGGAATGGGGTATTGTGGTGCCAAGGATGTGGCTACATTACAAGAATCGGGTCGTTTCGTGAAAATTACCTTTAGCGGAATCAACGAAAGCCACCCTCATGATGTGACCATCACGAAAGAAAGCCCGAACTACAGCCGGTAAAGTTTTAGTTAGATAACCTATTTGCTGGAACCTGAATAAGACTTCCAGTCTTTGTCTTTGTAGATGTTATCTCCAAAATATTTGGCGATTTTGAGAAAAGGCTTCGCTTTTTGATACCCCGGTACTGGAGAAAGCATATTTAGTTTTTCATCTAAGAAAACAACTGTAGGATAGCTCATTTTACCTTGGAGTAGGGCAGCGGCCAATTCATGATATCCTCTTCTTCCTGAGGGCACATATTTGAAGGTTTTCCCTTGGAAATCAATGGGGTCCTTGCCCTCAGCATCCATTTTCACCATATAAAAGTTTTCCTTCATGTAGGCAGCAACTGCTTCATTTTGAAAGGTATCTTTGTCCATCTTCTTACACCATCCGCACCAGTCGGTATACACATCCACAAAAATTTTCTTGGGCTCGGCATCACTTTCCGATAGGGCTAATGCTTCTTCCCAACTCATCCATTCTACTTTTTGGGCAGAAATGGTCACAGGAAACAACAGCAAAATCAATATGGCTATAGTGAAAAAACGGGGTAGTATTTGATGCATAACGTTTTTGATTTAAGTTCGGTATATCTGGGATACCTTACAAAGCTAACGAAAAAAAGCACCGTTAAGTATCAATACCAAACCACTAGTGCAAACACCATACCAGCAATACAAAAACACAGCGGGGTGTAAAATCGAGTATCCATTTTGGCGAAAGGGGTTTTCCGAACCGTTTTAAAAAGACCTAAATATTTAAAATCCCCGACACCTCGGAGCAGAAAAAGGATTCCTATTCCCAAGACTAGGTAAAACTCAAATGGAAAATTGACCCATATTAAAACTCTATTCAAGAAAAGAAAGCTAAATGCGAACAGTACTACACCGACGGCGCTGCTAGCGAACCTTCCGGGGGTGTACTCCATCTGATTTCCATTTTCACGGCTGGGATATACGCTCTCTGGAATTTGAATACCAAAGATGGCCCAATAAAAATGCAAGCCACCCAGTACAAAGAAAATCAAAGCCAACAGAGAGGCGACTACCATCATTGTCTTACGAAACGGCTTGGTCTGCTTTGGGTTTTAGCACCTCCACATCTACTTGGTTTCGCAGGATGTCATCAAAGTTTTCTCGTTTTCGAATTAGGTGAGCCTTATTTTGGTACCAAAGTACTTCTGCAGGACGGAACCGGCTGTTGTAATTACTCGCCATGGTGAAGCAATATGCACCTGCGTTTTTGAAGCAAAGAATGTCGCCTTCAGAAATTTCATTGATTCTTCGGTTGCTGCCGAAGGTATCTGTCTCGCAAATGTACCCTACAACGGAATAATAGCGTTCACGTCCTTCAGGATTTGAGATGTTCACAATTTCATGGGAAGCACCGTAAAGCATTGGCCGAATCAAATGGTTGAAACCTGAATCCACTCCAGCAAATACGGTAGAAGTGGTTTGTTTAACCACGTTCACTTTGGCCAAAAAGTATCCTGCTTCGCTTACCAAAAACTTGCCTGGTTCAAACGCTAGGGTAAGTTCTTTGCCATATTCCTCACAAAACGAATTGAATCTTTTGGACAGCTTTTTTCCAAGCTCTTCGATGTTTGTTTCGATATCGCCGGGGCGGTAAGGCACTTTAAATCCGCTACCAAAATCGATAAATTCCAAATCCTTGAAATTTTTCGCTGTTTCAAATAGAATTTCAGAGGCGTAAAGAAAAACGTCAATATCCAAAATATCGCTTCCGGTATGCATATGAATCCCGTTGATGCGCATGTTGGTGAGTTCCACAATACGCAACAAATGG
The DNA here is from genome assembly GCA_937899065.1 of uncultured Allomuricauda sp. Lineage (GTDB taxonomy): Bacteria > Bacteroidota > Bacteroidia > Flavobacteriales > Flavobacteriaceae > Flagellimonas. Next base: position 5,132 of record CALBPG010000141.1, on the reverse strand, counting down.
GGGATTTGATGAATGCTGATACCAAATTTCGAATCGATATGTCCTACAGAGATATTCGAATTTCCCCCAGCCATCACGTGCGGGTTGATTCGGATACAAACGGGTACGTCAGGAAATTTACTTCCAAACTGTTCCAAAATGGAAAGATTGTCAATATTGATTTGGACGCCCAAGGCCGAGGCCTCTTCAATTTCCTCAAGAGAAACCCCATTAGGAGTGAAAATGATGGACTCAGGTTGAAAACCGGCAAGCAATCCCAGCTGAACCTCTTGAATGGAAACCGTATCCAATCCGGCACCCAATTGATTCATGAAGCGCAAAATAGATAGGTTTGAGAGCGCTTTGGCAGCATAGTTCAGGCGTAAATGCGGTACCTTGTTAAAGGCAGAAGTCAGTCTTTTGTATTGTGCTTCTATTTTGGAAGCATCGTACACATATAACGGGGCACCAAATTCTAGTGCAATACCGGTGAGAATAGCTGAATCCATAGTAATCATTCGTTTTTACAAAACTACATCTTGAACGCTTTTTGCGCAAGATAAATTGTATCAATTCATTAAAATGTAACAAATTGTTATAAAAATACATTTATAGCCCTTTGGTAAAATTGTGCAATTGCGCATCCGGTTGTATTTTTAGGCAAATTGCCAGCATGATATTACCCCTATTCCCGTTGCAATCCGTTTTTTTTCCTGGAGAAACGGTACCCTTGCACATTTTTGAAGAACGCTACAAACAACTCATCAACGACTGTAGAGAAGAAGCTCTCACTTTCGGTATTCCAGTGTATATCAATGATTCTATTGCCTTTGGTACCGAAGTCCAATTGGTCGAAGTGGTCAATACCTACGAGGGTGGTGAAATGGATGTGGTTTGTGTCGCCAGACAGGTATTTAAGGTACTTTCTTTTGAAAACCAATTGGAGGATAAACTCTATGCGGGCGGAGAAGTACAATTTTTGGACATGCAAAATGATGCTGACGAAAAGCTTAGGAATGAAGTTTTGGAGAAGGTGGAGAAACTATATGAGCTAATGGACGTTCCTTTTACCAAAACTTCTCCCAAACAATTCAATAGTTTTTCACTGGCGCATAAGATGGGATTGTCCTTTGAGCAAGAGTATCGTCTCCTTCAGATTCCTAAAGAAACTGACCGTTTGCTGTACATCAAGAATCATTTGGATACCACAACTGAAGTACTCGAAAGCGTTAATCGTACCAAGGCAGTCATCAAAATGAATGGACATTTCAAGAATTTTGACCCCTTGGATTTTAAAGACTTTAAAGTCTGAACATACTAGGGTAATTAGTTTCCGTTTTCTATTTTTGTCACAATCAAAATTCACGTCAATAATGAATCTTCACGAATATCAAGGAAAAGAGATTTTAGCCAGTTTTGGAGTGCGCATTCAGCGCGGCATCGTGGCACGAAATGCCAAAGAAGCGGTTGAGGCAGCTAAACAACTCACACAAGAAACCGGCACCGGTTGGCATGTTATCAAAGCCCAAGTTCACGCTGGTGGACGCGGTAAAGGTGGAGGCGTAAAACTTGCGAAGAACTTGAAAGAAGTGGAGGAATTGGCAGAAAGTATCATAGGGATGAACCTTATTACCCCTCAAACTTCTGCGGAAGGTAAAAAAGTGCATCAGGTATTGGTCGCGGAGGATGTGTATTATCCTGGCGATAGCGAAACCAACGAATTTTATATGTCCGTTTTGCTTAACCGCGCCAGTGGACGCAATATGATTATGTATTCTACCGAAGGTGGGATGGATATTGAAGAGGTGGCTGAAAAAACGCCTCACTTGATTTTCACGGAAGAAATTGACCCAGCTACGGGATTGTTGCCCTTCCAAGCTAGAAGAGTAGCCTTCAATCTTGGGTTGAGCGGTACATCTTTCAAAGAAATGGTCAAATTCGTTTCAGCTTTGTACAAAGCTTATGAAGCCAGTGATTCAAGCCTTTTTGAAATCAATCCGGTTTTGAAAACATCTGATGATAAGATAATGGCGGTAGACGCTAAAGTATCCATTGACGATAACGCCTTGTACCGTAGAAAACCATATGCTGAAATGCGGGACTTACGTGAGGAAAATCCTATTGAGGTCGAAGCGCGTGAAGTAGGGCTAAACTACGTGGATTTAGATGGAAACGTAGGTTGCATGGTAAACGGAGCTGGTTTGGCCATGGCCACGATGGATTTGATTAAAATGGCTGGAGGCGAACCTGCCAACTTCTTGGATGTTGGGGGAACGGCCGATGCCAAACGTGTGGAAGAAGCGTTTCGTATCATTTTGAAAGACCCTAACGTGAAAGCAATCCTCATCAATATCTTTGGTGGTATTGTGCGATGTGACCGTGTTGCCCAAGGTGTTGTGGATGCCTATAAAAACATGGGAGATTCCATTCAGGTACCTATTATCGTAAGATTACAAGGGACAAATGCCGAGCTAGCCAAAGAAATTATTGATAATTCCGGTTTGGCTGTACATTCCGCGGTGCAGTTTCAAGAGGCTGCCGACAAAGTAAAAGAGGTTTTGGCATAAACTCCCAATCTCAAATATAAAATCAAAAGGCCCTAAACAGGGTCTTTTTTTTGTCTATCCTTAACAGCTTTTCGCCCTTTTTCCAAACAGAAACCTAAAGTGTTGCCAACCTTACGTTAATCTCGGTCTACTCCCCGTAACAAAGTTCTAGACTTGTCGTCAGTTATATATCATCAATTATTAATCATTAATCAAAAAACAAGATGAAAAAAACCGTATTTGTTGCCGCCTTGGCAACCGTATTGGGATTTGGTAGCGCGCTCGCGAACACCACTCCACTAACAGACAAGCCAGAATACAACTTGTCAGAACAAATCCAAGCCTATTTGAGCACCAGTGAGATTTATGTAAAAAAACAGGATTTGACAGCAAAAGTGCTGTTTACTTTAACCAGCGAAAAGCGTATCGCCGTGCTGGACATCCATTCTGATTACAATGACGTAAAGGGAATGATTTCAAGAACCTTAAAGGGTAAAAAAGTTCAAATTGAAGACTTGGAAGTTGGTAAGAAGTACATTATTGATGTTCGGATTACCTCCTAGGAAAGATTAGGATTTTCATAGCAGGAAAAGGGTAATGTTCTGATAACATTGCCCTTTTTCATTTTTTAAAACGTCTTTAAACTTTCTTTGCGTTATGTTCATCAAAATGTATTTTTCACTATTAATATTTCAATAGATTTCCAAGGTAGATTACAGGATTTTAGGCGCCTTTTTGCACCAAGCGAAGCATTCAGGATTAGGTTAGTGTTAGCAAATTTAAAAGTCAGTTAAATCGTACTTTATAGAGAATCTGCAGCTTTAATTTGATGCTACCTTTGAAACATCAAAACACAAAATCGAATCTGTCATTATGAAAAAACAAATTGTATTAACGACATTATTATTGGTCTTCGCTGTTGTTGTCAGCAACGCAAATTCAAGCGGGGAGCCTACTACCCTAAAACTTTCGGAACAAATTCAGAAACTGTTGGATAGCAGCACGTTTGATTTGTCTGAAGGAGAAATGAAAGCACAGGTGCGATTCACCTTCAACAAAGAGGGTGAAATCGTTGTTCTTTCTGTAGATACGGAAGATTCTTCGTTAGAAGGTTTCGTAAAAGGAAGACTAAATTATCAAAAGGTTCAATTGGACCAAGTAGAAGAAGGTAAGATTTATACGGTACAAGTGAGAGTAACAGTTTAACCCCTACTTTCTGAAGGAATTTGAAAATCCTGGTGAATTCCAGGATTTTTTATACACTAAAAAGTCATTTTTTGGAGTTATCTTAAACAGCAATCGCAGTGCTAACCTTAACCTCATGGACTCATACCAAGAAAGACTTGATATTTTATCTGAAATGATAGCCTTTGCAAGAGTGGATAACTCTTTAAAGGATTCTGAATATCATTTTCTGATTACAGTGGCCGAGCAGCTTGGGGTAGATAAAGATGCCTTTGAAGCGTTGTTGCAACAAAAAGCTTCAAAACCCAGTTTAAAATCCCAACCAGACAGAATTGTACAGTTCCATCGCCTAGTGTTGTTGATGAATGTGGACCAGGAGCAGCATGATAAAGAAATGTACCGTTTGCGTAACATCGGACTAAAAATGGGTCTCCCTCCAGCAGCGACAGAGCAAGTACTTCGTATTATGCACCAATACCCCAACAAGGTAGTTCCGCCAGATGTGCTCATTGATATCTTCAAAACCCACTACAACTAAGACATTTTGTCACCTTATTAACACTATTTTATGACACAACGTCATAAAATTGATGTTGGTACACCCTTTGCCTTATTCCTATCGATAATAATCTATAAAAGTTATTGAGATGAGTATTGTAAAAAGAAACAATGTTTTATTTCCTTCTATAATGAACGATTTTTTTGCACCAGACTGGTTTGGTGGAGTTGATAAGGTGAGGGCCACGCTACCTGCTGTAAACATCAAAGAAGATGAAAAAGGTTTCCATTTGGAGCTAAGCATCCCAGGTGGTAAAAAGGAAGATTTCAACATAGAGGTGGATAACGATACCTTGACGATTTCCAATGAGGTAAAAAACGAAACCGAAACCAAAGAAGAAAAATACACACGTCGGGAGTTCTCATATGCTACTTTTAAAAGAGCGTTTGTACTTCCTGAAACCGTGGATGGAACTAAAATCGACGCTTCTTATGAAGCAGGTATTTTACGATTGGTACTTCCCAAAAAAGAGGAAGCTTTGCCAAAACCAAAAAGATTGATTGAAATCAAGTAGGGTAACACCAGTGATAGGTGTTTCATGATGATTGGTTGAGTTAGTTAGTTGCGAAACGCGCCGGAATTTTCGGCGCGTTTCTTATTCTTGGGCTTGAAGACTTTTGATTTCGTCCCTTAGCTTGGCTGCTTCCATAAAGTTTAACTCCTTTGCCGCCTTCTCCATGGCTTTTCGCTTATCGCGGATAACCCTGTCTTTTTGCTCTGGCGTCAAATACTTTAAATCAGGTTCTGCCGCACGGAGTTCTTCCTTTTGAAAATGATAAGTGGATACCGAATTCTTGGCCAAAGCGTTGTCCAAATTCTTATTAAGCGCTTTGGGAACAATATTATGCTCCGTATTGTAGGCT
>CALBPG010000140.1 GCA_937899065.1 uncultured Allomuricauda sp. | reverse complement strand
ATCGATTCTGCTTGTTTTTTTATTCTCCCTCCAAATCTTGATATCTTAAACAACCAACCGGAAGAACCTTTTACAGGAGATATTGTGCCTTTCGAAAGTGTTCGGGCCACAAACTTTGTGAATACCCATCGTTTTTCGGGTTTCTTACAATATACCAAACGGACGGAGTTATGGGGTAGCAACCTCAACTACACCTTAGGGGTACGCGCACAAAACTGGATTGTCGACGGAGAAGGTTTTGGACCTGAAAACCAGACCATTTTTAGTCCAAGGGCGCAACTGGTGCTAAAACCAGACTGGGAAACCGATATTGTATTTCACTCTGCAATTGGTGTGTATCAGCAACCACCCTTTTATCGTGAGTTTCGTAACCTCCAAGGGCAGATCAACCCAGAAGTAAGGGCGCAGCGGTCCATACATTATGTATTGGGAAGCGAAATGAGTTTCACCCTTTGGGATAGACCCTTTACCCTAAGCGGGGAAACGTATTACAAAGACTTGCGAAACGTGAATCCCTTTACTATTGAAGATGTTCGCATACGTTATCAAGCCGAAAACAACGCCAAGGCTTACACCGCAGGAATTGACCTAAGATTGTCTGGCGCTTTTGTCCCTGGAACCGAATCTTGGGTGAGTTTGGGTTACCTGAAAACGGAAGAAAATATTGATAGTCGCGGATATATCTCCAGACCAACAGACCAACGGTTCAAGTTTGCCATGTTGTTTCAAGATTATATGCCCAGCATCCCAGAACTGAAATTATACGTCAACTTAGTGTACAACACTGGGGTCCCTGGAGGTTCACCCAACAACGCCGACCCCTATGATTTTCAGACCAGATTACCCGACTACAGGCGTTCAGATATTGGAATTTCCTATATTTTTGCCGAACGGAACAATCGTTTTCCCAAAGGGCATTGGTTGCATCCTTTTAAAGAATTAAGTGCTGGATTGGAACTTTTTAATATGTTCGACAACCAAAATTCCATTACCAATACCTGGGTTCGGGATGTAGACACCCAACAACAATTCGCTGTTCCGAATTTTTTGACGAGTCGTGCACTCAATCTTAGGGTTGAGATGCGCTTTTAAAGTAGATGATATCATGGGGCGAAAAATCCTATTGCTTTGGGCCTTTTGCATAACAGGGTTTTCTTGGGGACAAAAAAATATTTATGAGAATCGAAAGTTCGACGAGCTGAGCAAAGACCATCAGGTGCTGGCCATCGTTCCTTTTATCACCAGTCTGGACTTGGAACAAGATATCGGAGCACAAGAACGTGCCAACCTTGCCAAAAAAGAAGGTTTCGCCGTTCAGAATGCACTGGAAACCTATTTTTCCAAACGAAAGAAGCGAAAGCGTTTTATTGTAGACTTTCAAAATATTGAGGACACCAATGCCATTTTAATGCAAAATGGAATTGAATACAGCAACCTCGATATCTACACCACGAAACAGCTATGCGAAATCCTAAAGGTAGATGGCATTATCAGCGGAACACTAAGTTTGAATATTTTGCTTTCCAACGGAGTGCCCACAGACTTTAATTTTCTAGACTACTTTAGTGGAGATGCCAACTATGGTCGTATTGGAGTAAAGGTTAGTGATGGCACCACTGGCTAACTGTTGTGGAATTACGAAAAAGCCATATCCAAGAAAACGGGAAATAACACCGTTGAGCTCATTGAAAGAATGACGAAACTGGCCTCTCGCAAGTTTCCCTACGACAAGGAACGCAAACGAAAGAAAAAGAACTAATTGTCCACAAACTCTTTCAATACCCCTATCGTGTAATCCAACTCTTCCTTGGTATTGAACATTGAAAACGAAAAGCGCAACGACGGTTTGGCCATTTCGGTTTCATCCAATATTTCATTTAACACATGCGAACCCATTGCACTTCCTGATTGACAGGCGCTGCCCTTGGAACATGCAATTCCCTTCATGTCCAAATGAAAAAGTAACATTAGCCCTTTTTGTGCATTCACAGGAATTCGAACATTGACCAAAGTATAGGTGCTATGTTCAACATCTCCAGACCAACCGTTGAAGGCCACTTCGGGGATGGCTTTTTTGAGTTCGGTAATGAAATACTTCTTTAATTCAAGAACCTGTTTTTGCTCTTCTGACAAGTTTTCGTAAGCCGCTTCAAAAGCTGCTTCCAATCCAACGATATTATGGAATGCTTCGGTACCTGCTCGGTAGCCACGCTCTTGTGACCCACCTATTATCAAAGGTTTGATGCCGGTATTCTTCCGAATAAAAGCGAATCCAACCCCCTTTGGACCATGAAACTTATGCGCGGCAGCAGCAAAAAAATCTACTGGCACCTCGGAAACATCCATAGGAAAATGCCCTACGGATTGCACCGTGTCGGAATGAAACAAAGCATTATGCTCCTTGCACAACGCTGCCACTGATTTGATGTCCAATACATTACCTATCTCATTGTTGATGTGCATTAAACTCACCAATTTTTTCGAATCATCCTCAATAAGCAATGCTTCCAAATGCCCTAGGTCTGGGTTTCCATGGCTGTCCAGCTCAACGAATCTTAAAGCAACATTGTACTCTTCGGCCAGCGCTTCTGCTGTATGTAAAACGGCGTGATGTTCAATTTTTGTCGTAATCAAAGTCTTGACTCCGGCATCTCGAACCGCACAACGCAATACCATGTTATCCGCTTCGGTTCCCCCAGAAGTGAAGATAATTTCGGAAGGGGCTGCATTCAACCGTTTGGCAATAGTCTTTCTGGCCTGCTCCACCATGGTCTTCGCCTTTCTCCCGTAGCTATGTGTAGAAGAAGGGTTACCATAATTCATCGACAAAGCCTCTTGCATTTTAGTGATTACCGAAGGCCGCACTTGAGTGGTTGCCGCATTGTCCAGGTATACATTTTGCATCTTCTTGCGGATTTTTGAGCTTTCAAAAATACAGCTATTTGCGTTATTTTATTCCCAAAGTAGGTTACTTCATCTTCGGAGTTGAAGGGAATTCAATTAAATTTGACGCCATGAAGCATACATTCTTTTTTTTATTGGGTCTTCTCTTTCTTGGCAGTTGCAGTGATGGGGATTTACAGATAGAAGCCTTGGATTTTGATGATGGAACGATTCAGTTTTGCAGCGAAGGACAAGACGCCACTGAAACCACACTTTTTTTCAAAATCGATGGAGACGAGGTCCTTATTTTGGATTTGCAAAGCGGTCTTTTGGAAAATGAGCCCTCTACCACAACCATCAGCAGCACCATAGGCACGAACTCTGACCTAACCTATAGATTGTTTACGGGAGATGTAGCCCAAGATTATTTTTGCAGTACCATTCCTCCGGCTGACCCAATGGTTATTGAAGAAATTGTTGCAACCGACGGTCTAGTTCAAATTGTGACCACCCTTGATACTGTAAACCGTCAAACCAAAACCTACAACCATGCCATTACCATTCCTGAATTAACTATGGTAAACGCTGCAGGAGAAAGTCTTATCGACCAAACAGGTGTGGATTATGGTGACTATACCTCATCACTAACCAGCAGTTTGGGGCAAACCTTTGCCAACTTCTCTGAAGTGAATGGTGAGTTTTGTGATACTTCGGCATCAAATTTGGTTTTGACCCGAGTCTTGAATGATGAATATCTCATTTTAAATTTTCCCGCAAGTATTTTGGTCAACGAAGCTACCGGCGAAACACCGAGGGAAGTGGCTATTGGGGAAACCGTAGGTTTTGTGAATGGTATCGCGCTGGCAGCAACGACAACCGAAGCGGCTTGTGCTGGCTATGCCGACACGGATTTGGCAAACAAGTTTTTGGCGAATGCTGGTACACTCCAAGTGGTTACTGTTGCTTCAGAACCAGATTCAAATGGCGCTGTAACCTATACACATACCTTGACATTAGTAGATTTGGTTTTTGAGGATTTAAATGCCGCTAGTGCGGGAGGAGTGGATAGTTATATCTTTGGTGCGGTAACGACTACTTCAAATTGATTTTAACTCTGGGTGATATATACTTCAGTAGCACCTAAACCATACTTACGGTATTCTGCTTCATAAAACTGGACGCGTTCGTACTTTTTGAAAAGAAAAAGCAACTCTTCTTTTAAAACTCCTTCGCCAACTCCGTGGATGAAGACCACTTTTTGAATGCCTTTGTGCATCGCAAACTCTAATTGTCTTTTGGCAGTTTCCAATTGAATGTTCAACATGTCGTAGTGGCCCAAACCTTTGGTTTGTTTCACTAACTTCTCAATATGAAGGTCAACTTCCATTTTGGGTGCATTCCGTTCTTTGGGTTTGGGTGCAGCCTTCAACTTTTTCTTTGGAACTTCCTTATGACCCTTAGCCCTCGCGGCGGCGATATTTGATACTTCAATAGCACCTCCGGTTTTAATCAATTCCGAAGAAAGGTAATCCAACGAAAAACCATCTTCTAAAGCAACCGTAATAATATTACCCTCAATTTTGGTCACTTTCCCGCTGATTTGGTCATCCAGAACCTCAACCGCGTCCCCTATTTGAAAGTTGTCCATTGAAATGCGATGTTTTCTTAAAAATTTAACATGTTATGCAAAAATAATAGTAATTTACCCACTGTAACAACTAGATAATCTAACCAAATTATGCATCTAGAAGACCACATGCTTCCCTGCATGCACAAGGCAGTATTCGGAGTGGATTGTCCTGGTTGTGGCATGCAGCGTTCCGCTCTTTTACTACTTAAAGGAGATTTTTGGGGTGCCTTTGAAATGTATCCAGGCATTTATCCCATGATTTTGCTTTTTTCCTTCTTGATACTGAATCATTTTGTTCGGGTAAAATACTCGAATGCTGTCATAATTCTATTGAGTGGTATCACTGTAGGAACCATTTTAATCAATTATTTCATAAAACTTATTTTTTAAAAACGAATTTATGGAGAAGCAAAAACTACCAAATGTAACCACTGGATTAGTGTTGGGCATCATTTCTTTTGTATGCTGCTGTTTCAGTTCAGGTCTTGGAGGTGTTTTGATGTCGGGTATAGCCTGGTTTTTATTGCGCAAAGATGAAAAGCGCTACATGGAAAGTCCTGAGGACTATGATAATTTCAGTCAGCTTAAAACCGCAAAAATTATTGCCATTATTGGTTTGGTATTGGGTGTCTGCACCTTAGCTTGGACCGTTTTCCAAATCTATCAATTGGGCGGTATCGATGGATACATGGAAAAAGTCAATGAAGCCATGGAACTGTATGGCGTAGAACAATAAATGTCTGAATTAAGAACATTACCTGGAGCAACCACCGTGCTAACAATGGGCATTTTGTCCATCGTTGGCACGTTGTTTTGCTGCGGGCCTTTTGGTGGTATTTTTGCCATTATTGGTTTGGTGCAAGCCAAAACCGCAGACAAGCTTTATCTTCAAAGTCCTCAAGAATTCACGGACTATAGCAATGTGAAAACAGGAAGGATATTGTCTTATGTCGGCTTGGGTATAGCCGCCATTTATCTGGTCCTGACCATACTTTACTTTGGATTTATTATTGCAGTGATAAGCAACGAAACAAACTGGGAGGATTTTAATTAGCAACTTCGCTAATGAATTTTAACCGGTACAGGCGAATTTCTTCGTCTTCATAATCCCCTTCAAACTCTTCTACGGCGGCCGTTATGGAATCGGTATCGGCTTCTAAAAAGTAGTCATGGATTTCTTCTTGTTGATCTTCATCCAATATTTCATCAATCCAATAGCCCAAATTAAGCTTGGTACCACTAAAAACGATTTGTTCCATTTCCTTGATGAGCGCTTCTAACTCCAAGCCCTTTGCGGAGGCGATATCGTCCAGCGGCAATTTGCGGTCGATATTTTGGATGATGTACAATTTTAACGCAGAGTTGGCACCGGTACTCTTTACGACCAAATCATCGGGGCGAATAACATCATGTTCTTCCACGTAGCTTGCAATGAGCTCCACGAAAGGTTTTCCAAACTTCTTAGCCTTGCCTTCACCCACCCCATGAATGTTCAACAGCTCTTGCATGTTGATGGGATATTTCAATGCCATATCTTGAATGGAAGGGTCTTGAAAAACTACAAAAGGAGGTACTTCCAACTTATGTGCTTCCTTTTTTCTAAGGTCTTTCAATAATTTGAGTAAGGTATCATCCGCTGCTGCACCACCGGATTTTCCGGCAGTCACAATAGAATCATCCTGAATATCTCTATAAACATGGTCTTTGGTCATTTCAAACGATGAAGGGGAAGCCAAAAATTCCCTTCCGGCATCGGTTAAATGTAAAATCCCGTAGCGTTCTATTTCTTTCTTCATTAATCCAGCTACCAGAACCTGTCGCGTAAGCGCCATCCAAAAAGCTTCATCATGCTCTGAACCCAAACCGAAGAAATCCTTTTCATCTGTTTTATGACTGGTAATCATGGCATTGGTCTTTCCGACCAAAATCTTTACAATTTCTTTGGATTTGAATTTCTCATTGGTGCCTTGAACAACTTTGAGCAGCTTTACAACAGCTTCACCGGCCTCTTCTTTAGGTTTCGGATTCCGAGCGTTGTCGTCCATATCAGCGCCATCTCCATTTACCGCATCAAAAGGTTCCCCAAAATAATGCAAGATGAACTTACGGCGCGACATGGATGTTTCAGCATAGGCTACGATTTCTTGAAGTAGTGCATTACCGATTTCTTGCTCGGCCACAGGTTTCCCAGACATGAACTTCTCTAGTTTTTCAACGTCTTTATAGGCATAGAAGGCCAAACAATGTCCTTCACCGCCATCTCTTCCAGCCCTACCCGTTTCTTGGTAGTAGCTTTCAATACTTTTCGGAATATCATGATGGATAACAAAACGAACATCAGGCTTATCAATCCACATTCCGAAGGCAATGGTTGCTACCACCACATCCACTTCCTCCATCAAAAACATGTCTTGGTATTTGGAACGAGTTTTGGCGTCAAAACCAGCATGATAAGGCACTGCACTGATGCCATTTACTTGCAACATCTGGGCTAGTTCTTCAACCTTTTTTCTGCTTAAACAGTATACAATTCCTGATTTACCTTCATTTTGTTTGATGAAACGGATGATATCAGCATCCACATTTTGGGTTTTGGGACGCACTTCATAAAACAAATTAGGTCGGTTGAAAGAGGCTTTGAATACCTCCGCACCGGTCATACCCAAGTTTTTGATAATGTCTTCCTGAACTTTCGGCGTTGCCGTAGCGGTTAGACCTATAATAGGAATGTCATCCCCGATTCGAGCGATAATACTTTTCAAATTGCGGTACTCTGGTCGAAAATCATGTCCCCACTCAGAGATACAGTGTGCCTCGTCAACCGCTACAAAGGATAGCGGTACCCCACTCAAAAATTCAACGTTTTCATCTTTGGTCAAGGATTCCGGAGCAACATACAAAAGTTTGGTGACCCCTGAGGTAATGTCTTCTTTCACTTTTCGTACTTCAGCCTTGGTCAAAGAAGAATTCAGCACATGAGCAATACCATGCGCTTCAGAAACGCCACGAATAGCGTCCACTTGGTTCTTCATCAGTGCAATAAGCGGAGAAACCACAATGGCTGTTCCCGCTTTCATGAGAGCGGGCAATTGGTAACACAAAGATTTACCACCGCCCGTAGGCATGATTACAAAGGTATCGTGGCCTTCAAGTACATTTTGGATAACACCCTCTTGAAGTCCTTTAAATTGCGAAAAACCAAAGTATTTTTTTAAAGCAGTCTGTAAATCGGTATGCATATGCCCCATTTCAGTATTCCAAGTTAAACCGCAATACATTCACCGCAGCCACAATTCCGATAAAGCTCGAAAATTGTGGTTAAAAAGTGAAAGCATTCTGACCTTCCGAAATAGTTTGGTAAAAGATAGTTTGTTTAGTTTTGTATTCTAAATATAAGATATTCTTTCAGGAATACAACTTGATAATCCGTTAATTCGCTTGCACAACAAGAACTCCATTTTGGCCACTGCCAAAAGAACTTTAGAAACTGAAAGTAAGGCCATTGCCAACCTCATTAACGCTTTGGATGATTCCTTCGCCGATGCGGTTCAACACATTTACAATTCCCAAGGAAGGGTAGTTATTTCAGGAGTAGGAAAAAGTGCTATCATCGCATCGAAAATGGTGGCTACCTTTAACTCTACTGGAACTCCAGCGATTTTTATGCATGCTGCGGATGCCATCCACGGGGACTTGGGAACCATCCAAAAAAACGATGTTGTCATCTGTCTTTCCAAAAGTGGCAATACAGCGGAAATAAAAGCTTTGATTCCTTTGATAAAATCGGGCAAAAATAAGCTTATTGGCATAACAGGGAATATGGATTCTATCTTGGCCAAACAATCAGACTTTGTGTTGAACACCTACGTGGAAAAAGAAGCATGCCCCAACAATCTAGCACCAACCACAAGTACTTCAGCGCAATTGGCCATGGGCGACGCATTAGCCATATGTTTATTTGAGTTACGGGATTTTAGCGCGGATGATTTCGCAAAATTTCATCCAGGAGGTGCGCTTGGGAAAAAATTGTACTTGCGTGTCGCCGATATTGTAGCATTGAACCAAAAGCCACAGGTTCAAGTAGATTCTGACGTCAAACAGGTCATTGTAGAGATTTCTGAAAAAATGTTGGGGGTTACTGCCGTTATGGATACTGAAAAAGTGGTTGGGGTCGTTACAGATGGAGATATTCGTCGGATGTTGAACAAATATGAAGACATTCGAACGCTCAAAGCGAAAGACATCATGACCCAAAATCCGAAAACTATAAGCTCTGATGCATTAGCGGTCAAAGCTTTGGAGCAAATGCAAGACAAAGGCATTTCACAACTTCTGGTCATGGATGGTAATACCTACGTCGGGATAGTACATTTGCACAACCTTATTAACGAAGGAATCTTATAATGGCAGACGCGGTTAAAGACCACAATGAAATGTCCTTTTTGGACCACTTAGAAGAATTGCGATGGCATTTAATACGTTGTGTAGTGGCAATCGTTATCATTGCATGCGCAGCTTTCTTAATGAAAAGCTTCATTTTTGACACCATCATTTTTGGTCCCAAGAAAATGGATTTTCCCACTTATCGCTTCTTTTGTAATATCGCTAACTTTTTTGGTGTAACGTCGGAATTTTGTGCGGATTCATTTCCATTTACCATTCAGAATAGAACCATGGCTGGTCTGTTTTCGGCTCATATTTGGACCTCCATTTGGGCTGGAGTAATTGTTGGATTTCCCTATATTTTATGGGAGTTATGGCGTTTTATTAGTCCAGGACTGCACGATAATGAAAGAAAACACTCCCGTGGTTTTATCTTGATTGCATCAGTGCTATTTTTTCTAGGTGTACTATTTGGCTATTATGTGGTCGCACCACTTTCTATCAATTTTTTGGGTACGTACACTATAAGTAAAGAGGTCACCAGCGAAATTGACTTGAGTAATTTTATTGCAACAGTAAGGGCATCTGTCTTGGCCTGTGGCGTATTGTTCGAACTACCAATAGTCATTTATTTTTTGACCAAAGTAGGTTTGGTTACCCCGGAAATCTTAAAAAAATATCGAAAAATAGCCTTGGTTATTGTTTTGATACTATCAGCCATCATAACGCCACCTGATGTAACAAGTCAAATTGTGGTTGCAGTTCCGGTACTATTGTTATACCAAATCAGTATCTATATTTCCAAGTTGGTCGTAAAAAGAGAAGCTAAAAGAGCCAAAAAAAGTGCAAAATAAAGTAGAAGAATTCAACGCGTATCGCGCTAAGATGAACGAGAAGTTATTGGAAGACAATAATAAGCTCATAAAGCGTATTTTCAATTTGGATACCAACGCCTTCATGGAAGGGACCTTGGACGTAAAAACCAAAGAACTGTTGGGACTCGTTGCCTCTGCCGTACTACGTTGCGATGATTGCGTAAAATACCATTTAGAAAGTGTTCAAAAAGCTGGTGGCTCAAAAACCGAGGTCATGGAAACCTTAAGCATAGCTACCTTAATTGGTGGTACCATCGTGATTCCCCATTTGAGAAGAGCCTACGAATATTGGGAGTGTCTGGAAGAAAACCCAACATCAAAAGTAGAATAGGATGAGAATGAAGTTGAGAGCTGAAAATATCATGAAAGCCTATCGCGGCAGAAAGGTCGTTAAAGGGATTAGTCTTGAAGTAAACCAAGGAGAAATCGTCGGTCTACTTGGCCCAAATGGTGCCGGAAAAACCACCTCGTTCTACATGATTGTGGGGTTGATAAAACCTAATGGGGGCAAAATCTTCTTGGATAATATGGAAATCACGGATTTCCCCATGTACAAGCGTGCTCAAAACGGTATTGGTTATTTGGCGCAGGAAGCTTCTGTTTTTCGAAAGCTAAGTATTGAAAAAAATATTCTTAGTGTGCTACAGTTGACCAAATTGAGCAAGAAAGAGCAGCACATGAAAATGGAATCGCTCATCGATGAATTTGGGCTGGGCCATATTCGCAAAAACCGTGGAGACCTGCTTTCGGGTGGGGAAAGACGACGTACTGAAATTGCACGAGCTTTGGCTACGGACCCTAAATTTATTCTGTTGGATGAACCCTTCGCAGGCGTAGACCCTGTTGCGGTAGAAGACATTCAGCGAATCGTAGCACAGTTGAAAAACAAGAACATCGGTATTTTGATTACAGACCACAACGTACAAGAAACACTTGCCATTACAGAGCGTTCTTACCTCATGTTCGAAGGAGGTATTCTAAAAGCTGGGATTCCGGAAGACTTGGCCAAAGATGAAATGGTTCGAAAGGTGTATTTAGGTCAAAACTTCGAGTTACGAAAGAAAAAGCTGGAGTTTTAAGCTTCTGGACCATTCCCCAACAAGGACATTATCACATAGCACACAATCAAAACAGGAATTGCCAAAAACTTTAGGGTAATCAGCAGGACCACACAAAGTATCAAAAACAGATAGCGGATTTCATTTCCTTTGAATCCCCAATGGGTAAACTTCAGGGCAAAAAGTCGAACCCTAGCGTTCAATAAATACGTACTGAGCAATGTTACCGCAAGCAAGAAATATGGATTCAAGATAAGCTCAGCCAAAAACGCATTGTTTTGATACAACAAAATCAAGGGTAAGGAAAGAATCAGCAACGTGTTGGCCGGTGTAGGCAATCCAACGAAAGAGGTAGTCTGACTCGAATCAATATTGAAATTGGCCAAGCGGTACGCCGAACCCAACGTAATCAAAAAGCCCAAAAAAGGAAAAAGCTCAACAGAGCCATGAGACCACCCTAACAAACCATCCGAAACCCCTTCGTTCCATCCTCCTAATTTTGACATGCGCAAGAGTTGGAACATTACTGCTCCGGGCACTACGCCGCTGGTCACCATATCTGCCAAGGAATCCAATTGCAATCCCAATTCACTCTGTACCTTCAGGATGCGGGCGGCAAAACCATCGAAAAAATCAAAACACACTCCCAAAAAAACAAAAAGGGCTACAATCTCCATTATATATTGGAAAACGAAGTACAGCGCAACGCATCCGCAAAACAAATTGAGAAGCGTCAATGCGTTCGGAATATGTTTTTTCATGGGCCTATTTTCGTAAAAATAACTTAAAAATCGAACTCAATTTATCAAATCGTTTGCGGTGTGCTATTAATTGTGATATTTGCCTAGTTAAACCAAGACATGAGATTTTTAATCAGCATTTTAGCCGTTTTCAGTTTCGGTCTCCATTTGTCGTATGCACAAATTCCAAAACTCTCCGAAGATTCGAAAATCAGCTTGTTGACTTGTGCTGCTGGCAACGAATTATATTATGCTTTCGGCCACAGCGCTTTTCGTGTACAGGATAACGCTATTGGATTAGATGTGGTTTACAACTACGGGACCTTTGATTTCAACCAACCCAATTTTTACTTGAATTTCGTCAAAGGGAAGATGGTGTATTCCCTGACACGAAGAACTTTTGAGCGGTTTTTATTTGAATATGAAATGGAAAAACGCTGGGTGAAAGAGCAGGTTTTTGACCTGACATTGGAGGAAAAAAATGAACTGCTGGCCTTTTTCGAAAACAACTATCTTCCTGAAAACAGGGAATACCTTTATGACCCTTTATACGACAATTGTTCTACCATAACTGGCGATGTTTTGAAAGAGCAATTTGGGGATAGACTTCAATTCAACGGGTCACATTTGAAAAACAAGTTTACGTTTCGACAGTTGGTTCGAAAACATTTGAATATTAATTCTTGGTCTTCTTTTGGCATTGATTTGACCTTCGGTTCAAACACTGATAGACAAGCCACTGTAAGACAGCATATGTTCGCCCCATATTTCGCTATGAGGCAAATGCGAAATACTACTTTGGATAATAGACCTTTTTTGGAACGTGAACGTACCGTTTTGGATTATGGAGAACGTAGCCGAAATGGTTTTTTTCCCGCTTCTCCCCTATTCTGGTTTTCATTGTTATTTTTCTTCACGGCCATCATAACTTATCTGGACAACAAACACAAAACCCGCAGCAAATGGCTTGATTTTTCCATTTTTTTCATCACTGGACTCGTGGGGATATTTCTTTGTTTCCTTTGGTTTGGAACAGACCATGTATACACAGTAAATAATTTTAACGTCCTCTGGGCATTCCCTTTGAACTTGGGAGTGGCGTTTGTCCTCATTTGGAATGCTAGGCTTCCTGAATGGATACCCAAGTATATTTATGCTGTTTTAGGATTGTTGGGATTGACTATCCTATTCTGGATTTTCCAGATTCAAATCTTCTCCCCAATTAACAGTTTATTATTTGCCATACTTGCTACGCGATATTGGTATTTGCTCCGCTGTATCAAACTAAAATATTAGACTGCGATGAACCTTTTAACGGTTGAGAACATATCAAAATCGTTTGGAGAGGTTGTGCTCTTTTCGGGTTTGTCCTTCGGAATAAACCAAGGACAAAAAATTGCTTTGGTCGCTAAAAACGGAAGTGGTAAAACCTGTTTACTTAATATCATTACCGGAAAAGACGCTACGGAAAGTGGGCAGGTTACCCAACGCAATGGGATAAAAATCGCTTTTTTAGAGCAAGACCCTACTTTTGATGCCCAGTTGAGTATAGAACAAGCTGTTTTAGGAGCAGATAATGCTATTTTAAAAGTCATAGCTACCTACAATAAAGCCTTGGAAAATCCCGAAAACCAAGAAGGCTACCAAAAGGCTTTCGAGGCTATGGAACGTAACCAGGCTTGGGATTTTGAAACCCAATACAAACAGATTCTTTTCAAGTTACAATTGACTGACTTGGAACAAAAAGTAGGTTCCCTTTCGGGAGGGCAACGCAAACGCCTCGCGTTGGCTAATGCATTGCTGCAAAAACCCGATTTGTTGATTTTGGATGAGCCAACAAACCATTTGGACCTTGAAATGATTGAATGGCTGGAAGCTTACTTTGCTAAAGAGAACCTTACGTTGTTTATGGTCACGCACGACCGCTACTTCCTGGAGCGGGTTTGCAACGAAATCTTGGAATTGGACAACAACCAATTATACAGTTACAAAGGCAACTATTCCTATTATCTCAGAGAAAAAGAAGCGCGACAGGAAAGAGAGGCCGTTGAACAGCACAAAAACAAAATTCTTTTTAAAAAGGAATTGGATTGGCTGCGTCGCCAACCCAAAGCGCGGACCACAAAATCAAAATCCCGGATTGATGACTTCAATGAAATCAAGCAACGGGCAAAGCTGCGAAGAGAAGACCACATCGTGCAGTTGGAACTGAACATGGAACGCCTTGGCAGCAAAATCGTGGAGCTGCATAATATCTCCAAAGCATTTTCTGAAAAGACCCTCCTAACCAAGTTTGATTACACATTTCAGCGTGGCGAACGTGTTGGTATTATTGGGCCCAATGGTTCGGGCAAATCTACCTTTTTGAATATCTTGACCAAGAACTTAGAGCCTGATACAGGGAAAGTCGTGATTGGAGAAACCATCAAATTTGGTTACTACACCCAAAAAGGCATCCCCACCAAACCAGAGCAAAAGGTCATAGAGGTCATCCGAGAATATGGAGATTACATCCCCTTGAAAAAAGGGAAACAAATTTCTGCTCAGCAGCTTTTGGAACGTTTCCTTTTTGATAGGAAAAAACAATACGACTTCGTTGAAAAATTGAGTGGAGGGGAGCGAAAAAGATTGTATTTGTGTACCGTCTTGATTCAAAACCCAAACTTTTTGATTCTTGACGAGCCGACAAACGACCTCGATATCGTTACGCTAAATGTTTTGGAAAATTTCCTTTTGGACTTTCCGGGCTGTTTAGTCATCGTTTCACACGACCGCTATTTTATGGATAAGATTGTCGACCATCTATTCGTGTTCAAAGGCGATGGCACTTTTGATGACTTCCCTGGAAATTATTCCGATTACCGCGTCTACGAAAAAGTAAAACCAAAAGAGGTTACGCCAGTCGTTGAAAAAGCTGTAGACCCTAAATCCAACAAGAAAGAAAAGACCTCTGGAGGAAAACTTTCCTATCAAGAGCAGCAAGAATACAAACAGTTGGAGAAGGCAATCCAAAGATTAGAGGAACAGAAGAAGATACTCGAGAACGACTTTTCCAATCCTGAGCTTTCTGGGGATGAAATAAACGCCAAATCCATTGAACTCAAAGAAATCTCGGAGAATCTCAACCTCAAAACTGAGCGCTGGTTCGAACTTTCTATGATACTTGAAGGATAATGCACAAACTATTGTCGCGTTTCAAATTCCTGCTAAAAGCCACCAACCAACATGGGGTGCACTCCCCATTCGTCTACCAATTCCTTACCCAGGGTCTATATGGACAAAAGCGCTTTCATAAAGACAACACCTTGAACATTTTAATAAAAAGCGTCCATTACTTCCAGTTCAAGAATGTTGACATTGATGTGATATCAAAAGGCGGAGAAATACTATCAAACTATGGAGATTTTGAAAGACGGAAGGAAAAACCACTAGACTTACTCTTTTTAGCTGAACCACAACAAACACCAGAACAAGTTTTAAATAGGTGCCAGTTCCATAATGACAGTTTGATTCTGATAAATCACATCCATCAAAATGCCGAAAACGAAAGGCATTGGGAAGCTTTCGTAAACCACCGAAGTTTTACAGTGACCATTGATGGTTTTTACTGTGGACTCGCATTTATTCGTGAAGAGCAAGTTAAAGAGCATTTTAGGTTAAGGATTTAATCCCTAATTTTAATTTATCTCAAAAGGAAAAGACATGGATTATACCATCTACATTATTTTGGGCGCCTTGGTTGTAGTGTACTTCGCTGTTTTCTTCAAAAACAAAAGAGGGCAAAAAAGAAGAAAATCAAGAAGTTTTATGGAGGGCAAAAAACGACACAATTCCTAACCATTCTTCTTGGGCAATTTCGGTTTTGAAAGGCCGTATTCAACTTTTCAGGCAAACCACCCTATTTTTGTAATATGAAGATTTACACCAAAACAGGCGATTCAGGCACCACAGCTTTGTTCACAGGTACCCGCGTCCCCAAACACCATATACGCATTGAAAGTTATGGCACCCTTGATGAACTGAACGCGATTTTAGGTTTGGTTCGGGACCAAGATATCGCCCAAACCCATAAAAACAGTTTGGTTAAGATTCAGGACAAGCTCTTCACCCTTGGCGCCATATTGGCCACAGAGCCCAAAAAAGACAATCGACTCAAGATTCCTCGGGTACAAGAAGAAGATATCACCTTTTTGGAGCAAGAAATCGATAAAATGAACGAATCCCTCCCTCCGATGACACATTTTATTCTTCCTGGCGGACTCTCCACCGTGTCATACTGTCATATGGCCCGTACCGTGTGCCGACGTGCGGAACGAATGATATCCTATCTAAACGAAAAAGAGCCATTGCCCGAAAAGCTCATTGCCTATATCAATCGTCTTTCAGACTATTTATTTGTTTTGGGAAGAATGCTATCCAAAGAATTGGACGCTCAAGAAATCAAATGGATTCCACAACAAACCAATCAATAAAATGAAAGTTTCCGCGTTAGGATTTTAATGATTTGAAAATAATTTTCAATTAAATGCGATTTTGCTTTTCAAATTCTTTGTAAAATTTATTTTTGCTATTTGCCTGGTTGGTACCTGGTAAAATTGAAATAACTCCATTTTTTGATTTTTTTTTTGTTTTTTTTTACTGTTTTTTTATCTATTTTTATCAATTTTACTCATTTCC
>CALBPG010000139.1 GCA_937899065.1 uncultured Allomuricauda sp. | reverse complement strand
AGAAGCGCAAGAAATGAAAAAAGGTTGCTCGAAAAACGCAATAGTTTTGAAAAACGTCGTCTTTATAGGCGGAGTTTCTCAACAAACGATACGTGACACCCACAAAAAGGAACAACTATAACAGCCTCACCACTTTTTTTGACCAAGAATATGGGTCATTAAAGCGATATGTGCAATCTCGAATTTCGAATAGTTCGGACCGGGATGCGGAGGACATCGTTCAGGATGTAGCGTTGAGAGTATTTTCGCGTGCTTCAAACGATACCCCCATTCAGAATGTTTCTGGTTTTTTGTATCACTCCTTCAGAAATAGAATCGTTGATCTCATGCGGGCAGGCAAAAACCAGACGTATCCTGAGGATAATTTGGAGCAGCGCTGGCAAGAGTTCGTTGAACTATTTTATTCGGAAGCTGATAATCGATATGCATCGGTCTTGGAAGAACAATTAAAAACAAAAATCCAGGCGCTCCGACCAGAATACAGAGACATCATTATAGCAGTCGATTTTGAAGGCTACACCTATCGTGAAATAGCAGAAGAGACCCAAATTTCACAGGGAACGCTGATGTCACGAAGACATCGAGCCCTGTCGATACTTACAAAAGATTTAGAATTAGAAAGAACAAAAAACAAGTACAATGAATACTAGAGACAATTTTACAAACAGCTTTGAAAACGGGGTTCGTATGGCCTTCAAAGGCATTTTCATGATAATCATTATGCTACTGTTCGTCCTATTGATAGGGTTTGTGGTCATGTGGCTTTGGAATTGGCTACTCCCCGATTTGTTTGGATTACGTACCATAAACTATTGGGAAGCGGTCGGAATTCTAGCCCTTTCCAAAATTCTATTTGGTTTTGGAGGTAATTCTTCCAAAGGGGGGCATAAGAAAAAACAGCGCAATCAAAAGCTTAAAGATTTCTGTAACTCCAGAAAGAATTTTTCTGACTGGAAGTATTATGACAGTTATTGGAAAGAAGAAGGGCAGCAAGCTTATGAAGCCTATGTACAACGCCAGCAAAATAATGGAACCGAAGAAGGTGAAAGCTCCTCAAATTGAGTTCATGCCCCTATCAACTCAAACCGTTTTTTCGACTATTCAAGGTAAAAATTCGCAATCGGGTCCAAAAAACCTTTTGCCATACGTCAATAAGTAGGTGCTTAGCACTACGAAAGATGCTAAGTCAATCCATAAAACATATCATCATGAAGGAGAAGAACAAAAAACCTAGAGAAAAAAGTAACAGAATTAAACCCGAGCGATTGTTTTTCTGGAGTCGTTGGAGCAATAGTTCCGAAAATCCAAACAAAACCGACAAGCTATCCTTGTCTTTTGGTTCAAATCTGGAGTAGAAAGTGAAGTTAAGCATGCGTTAAAAAAATGTGAAACGTTGGAAACTATTTTTGTGTTTTCAGTTTCCTTGATACTTTTGACCGTTCAAATGAAAGATAAAATCTTACATAAAGCGACCGAGCTTTTTTTGAACTTGGGATTCAAAAGTGTCACCATGGATGACCTGGCACAGCAAATGGGCATCTCCAAAAAGACCATTTACTCACATTTTCAAAATAAGACCCAACTAGTTGAAGAATGCACGATGGACCTTTTTTGGTGCATTTCTGATGGGATAGACGAAATCGTTGCTACAGGAAAAAATCCAATCGAAGAGCTTTACGAAATCAAGCGATTCGCTATGGAGCATCTAAAAGGGGAAAAAACATCACCCCAGTACCAATTACAGAAGTACTATCCAAAATTGCATGAAACCCTAAAGAAAAAACAGTTTGATGTAATGCGCACTTGTGTGCTGGACAACATTAAACGTGGCATTCAAATGGGAATTTACAGGGTCAATTTGAACATAGAGTTTGTTTCACGAATCTATTTTACTGGAGCACTTAGCATAAAAGACAATAGCCTTTTCCCGATGAACATGTTTTCCAATGCACAATTAGAGGACTATTTTCTGGAATACCATCTTAGGGGAATCGTTACACCAAAAGGTCGAAAAATATTAAACGAAATCATCAATTCAAACCAGGAATAAATGCGAACATTCATTGCCAACCTCTTTTTTCTAGTGCCTTTTTTACTATTGGCACAAGAAAACCAAAACCAGTATAGTTTGGACGAGGCCATTGCGTATGCTTTGGAGCACAATTACAGCGTCATCAACGCCAAACGCGATATGACCGACGCCCAAAAACAGAAATGGGAAACCATTGCTGATGGTCTGCCGCAAATCAACGGTGCCGTCAACTATCAAAACCAATTAAAGCAGCAAGTAGTTCAGTTGCCGGGCGAAATTGCCGATGGTGAACCAGGAACATTTGTAGAGGTAGTTTTCGGTCAGCCCCAACAGGTTACAGCAACCGCCACGTTAACCCAACAAATTTTTGATGGTTCCTACATTGTGGGGGTACAAGCCACAAAGGCTTTTTTAAGCTTTAGTGAAAACAATAAGGAAAAAACTGATTTGGACATTCGCAAAGCGGTTGTGGAAGCATATGGAAACGTATTAGTCGCCCAGGAAAGCGTGGAAATCTCAGAAAAAAACAAAGCCACACTAGAAAAGAACCTTTATGAAACCAAGAAGGTGTATGAAAATGGCTTGGGCGACGAAGAAAGTGTGGACCAATTGCAGATTACCCTTTCCTCAGTTGACAATCAATTGAAGAATGCAAGAAGGTTGGAGAAAATCACCTTGCAAATGCTCAATCTAATGATGGGGCTTCCGATTGAAACACCCACCGTATTGACCGAGAGTTTGGAAAGCTTGACGCAAAGTAAAATTACGCCTGAGCTGGTAAATGCTGATTTTAATGTAGAAAACAATGTCGACTACAAGCTCGCCAACAATTTGAATGAGCAACGCTTTTACGAACTGAAATTAGCCAAGAGCCGTGCCTTACCTACCTTGAATGCTTTCATCAACTATGGTGGATTATCGTTTAGTGATTCTTTCAGCTTTTTTGACGGAGGCCAAGATTGGTTCGGGTTCTCGAATTTTGGTGTGGATTTGAGCATACCAATCTTTAGTTCTCTTAAGAGAAGTGCTTCGACCCAGCGTGCCAAAATTGCCTTGGAACAAGCCAAAACACAGCTTACTGAAGCGGAAGAACAAATTCGATTACAGCTGGAAAACGCCAAAAGCAACTACACCTTGGCCATTGAAGAATATGGTACTTCGAAAGATAATTTGGCTTTGGCCGAACGTATCGAAAACAAAAACCAAATCAAATATGCGGAGGGGATTGCTACTAGTTTCGAACTAAGACAAGCGCAAACCCAATTGTATTCGTCCCAACAAGAATATTTACAATCCATGGCGGATGTCATCAATCGAAAAACCGAATTGGAAACCATATTAAATCAATAATCAAAAAACAATATAACATTATGAAAACAGCTATCTACACCGTTTTGTTCACCTTGTTGCTCAGCAGCTGTGGAGGAGGAAGCGAGGCCTCAGTAGAAAAAGTACTTGAGACCAATGATTTGAGTGCCATCCGCGCCAAGCGTAGTGAAATCATCGGCATGCAAAAAGACCTTGAAGCTGAAATTAAACAATTGGATTCTGCCATCGCATCTTTGGACGATAGCCAGAAGCTTCCTTTAGTAACCACTTTTAAAGCAAAGAGCGAAAAATTTGACCATTATTTGGAGCTCCAAGGTGATGTAATGAGCAAGCAGAACGTTTTAATTTATCCTGAAATGGCCGGCACCTTGTACCGTGTTTACGTAAAGGAAGGACAAAAAGTAGCCAAAGGACAATTGCTGGCGTCCATTGATGATGGTGGAGTAGGCAGTCAATTGGCACAAATGAAAACCCAAGCCGCCTTGGCTAAAACCACTTTTGAGCGTCAAAAAAGACTTTGGGAGCAAAACATTGGTTCTGAAATCCAGTACCTACAGGCAAAGTCCACATACGAATCACAAGAAAGCGCAGTGAAACAAATGCAAAGTCAATTGGCAAAGTCAACCATTCGTGCCCCGTTCTCGGGTATCATTGACGATGTTATCAAGGACCAAGGAACTGTGGTAAGTCCTGGACCTGGTTCAGAAGTATTCCGAATTGTGAACCTCTCGAATATGTATGTGGAGGTTGAAGTGCCTGAAAGCCATTTACCGAATGTGAGTCCAGGCAAAAACGTGGAAGTGTTTTTCCCCGTTTTGGGTGACAGTGTTTCTACCAAAGTACGTTCCACTGGAAACTTCATCAATCCGGCCAACCGTTCGTTTACGGCTGAAATCGGATTGCCCAGCAAAGGTGGGACCATCAAACCGAACTTGACAGCGAAGGTGATGATCAACGATTACACCAACGAAAGCGCGATTTTGATTCCGCAAAGCATTGTTTCCGAAAATGCGCAGGGACAACAATATGTGTACTTGGTCAGTGCTGATTCTTCGGCTACGGAATCCATTGCGAAAAAGGCCATCATTACGACTGGCAAAACGCAAGGGGATTATGTAGAAGTGTTGGACGGTATCAGTAACGGTGACGGCATCATCGAAGAAGGAGCCCGAAGTGTAAAAGATGGGCAAAAAGTGAAAATCATGAACAGTAAATAGCCTTTGTAATGAAAAAGCAAAAGAAAAAAGTAGATAAGGAATTTAAGTTATCCTCGTGGGCTATTGACAATAAAACCACGATGTACGTGCTGATAGCGGTCATCCTATTTTTAGGAGGGTCAGCCTATTTTAGCATGCCTCGGGAGAACTTTCCTGAAATCAAGGAA
Organism: uncultured Allomuricauda sp.; assembly: GCA_937899065.1. Taxonomy (GTDB): domain Bacteria; phylum Bacteroidota; class Bacteroidia; order Flavobacteriales; family Flavobacteriaceae; genus Flagellimonas. The sequence continues at coordinate 10,204 of CALBPG010000139.1, read as the reverse complement.
ACCAAGATTTATATCAGTTCCTTGTTTCCTGGCAACACTGCGGAAGACATTGAAAAACTGATTACCGACCCTTTGGAGGACGAGCTCAAGACAGTCAGTAATGTCATTGAAATTACCTCAACCTCTCAAGAGGACTATTCCATCATCATTGTGGAATTCGATGAGAATATTTCGGTTGAGGCTGCGAAGCAAAAGGTCAAAGATGAAGTAGATTCCCAGACGGCCGGTGAAGACTGGCCTACCTTCAATGGAGCCAAAGTAGAACCCAACGTGTTTGATTTGAGTATGTCGGAAGAAATCCCCATCCTCAACATCAACATTTCCGGGGATTATCCAGTAGAAAAGCTCAAGGAATTTGGGGAATATCTGGAAGATGAAATTGAAAGTCTCTCCGAAATCAAGCAAGTTGACATTCGCGGGGCTCAAGAAAAAGAGGTGGAAGTTGCTGTGGACATCTACAAAATGATGGCTGCACAGGTAAGCTTCGACGACGTTATTAATACCATCAGTCGCGAAAACATGACCACCTCCGCAGGAAATTTGATTACCAGCGGACAGCGTCGTACAATCCGTATTGTTGGTGAAATTGACAATCCGGAAGAGCTGCGCAACTTCGTGGTAAAATCAGAAAACGACAACCCGATTTATCTTAAAGATATCGCGTCGGTTTCCTTTAAGGAGGAGGACAAAACCACCTACGCCCGTGAATTTGGAGCAGCGGTGGTCATGCTCGATGTGAAGAAACGTGCTGGAAAGAACATGGTAGCGGCCGCTGAGCAAATTCAGGTCATTGTAGAGAGAGCCAAACAAAAGGTTTTTCCACAAGATTTAACGGTGACCATTGCCAATGACCAATCTTCGAAAACCATTGGTCAGGTGGACGATTTGGTAAACAACATCATCTTCGGAATCATTCTAGTGGTTACTGTTTTGATGTTCTTCTTGGGCTTTAAAAACGCTCTGTTTGTAGGTTTTGCTATTCCCATGTCCATGTTCATGTCCTTAATGATTTTAGATTTATGGGGATTCACGATGAATACGATGATTCTCTTCGGATTGATCATGGGATTGGGGATGCTTGTAGACAACGGAATTGTGTTAGTCGAAAATACCTACCGCCTCATGGACAAAGAAGGTATGTCAAGAATAGAAGCTGCTAAAAAGGGTATTGGAGAAATCGCTTTTCCTATTATCATATCCACGCTTACAACCGTAGCAGCATTCATTCCATTAGGTTTATGGCCGGGTGTTATGGGTCAGTTTATGATTTATTTCCCGAGAACATTAGGCGTTGTTTTAGGGTCGTCCTTATTTGTGGCCATCTTTTTCAACTCGGTATTGGTCTCCCGTTACATGACCACGGAGGATAAGGACATGCCTTTGAAACAAATCATCCAAATCACTTCTATAGTGGCAGCGATTGGCGTATTGATTATGCTATTTGGAGGTGCTTATCGTGCTCTGGGAACCTTAATGGTGGTCACCGCAGTTTTACTCTGGATTTACCGCTTGTTCTTGCGTAACTGGGCCAATGGTTTTCAAAACAAGATTTTGCCCCGTTGGGAAAGATTCTATGAAAAGACGCTTAGAGCCGCCTTATCTGGTAGAAGACCTATTTTCATTGCCGTAGGAACTTTTGTACTCCTGTTTTTGGCATTCGGTGGTTTTGGCGCTTCAGTGGGAAGCCAACGTACCAAAGTGGAGTTCTTCCCTGACAATACGCCCAACCAAATTATTGTCTATATCGAATATCCTGAGGGGACGGATATCCAAAAGACCAATGAGATTACGTCAGACATCGAGCAAAGAGTATATACCATTATTAACGAAGAGGCCTATTTGCATGGAGATTTCAACTTCTTGACGGAAAGTGCCGTATCCCAGGTAGGTGAAGGTGCTGGTAATCCGATGACGGATGGTGGTTCTTCAGCAGAGATGCCGCACCGTGGAAAAATTACTGCAACCATGCGGGAATATAAATTCCGTGAGGGAGCTGACAGTAACATTCTCTTGAAAAAAGTACAAGAGGCTTTGAAAGATGTATATCCTGGAGTTGCGATTTCTGTGGAAAAAGATGCGGTTGGACCACCTGCGGGGTATCCTATAAACATCGAATTGGAAGGTGAGGATTATTCCGAATTGATTGTATCCGCAGAGAAGATGCGAAACTTCATCAATTCTAAAAACATTCCTGGTATTGATGAACTCAAAATCGATGTGAACAAATCCAAACCCTCTTTATTGGTTGAAGTTGACCGTAAAAAAGCTGGCGAATTGGGTGTGGCCACTGGTTTGGTCGGACAACAGCTTCGAAATTCCATCTTTGGAGCCAAGGCTGGTATTTACAAAGAAGATGGTGAAGATTATGATATCTACGTTCGCTTCAACAAGCAAAACCGATACAACACCAGCGCTTTGTTCAACCAAAAGATTACGTTTAGAGACCAATCTTCTGGGCAAATCAAGGAAGTACCTGTGTCGGCGGTGGCAAATAAAACCTACAATTCAGGATTCAGTGCCATCAAGCACCGCGATACGCGACGAGTTGTGACCGTATATTCCGCCTTGGCGCCAGGCTATACAGATGCAGGAGCTATCGTGAGCAAGATTCAGGATGAAATGGATTCTTTTACTGAATTACCCGCTTCCATTTCTGTCGATTACACTGGGCAAATTGAAGAACAGAACAAACAAATGGCCTTTTTGATGGGCGCCTTTTTCACTGGATTGGCTTTGATTTTCTTCATTTTGATTTTCCAGTTCAACTCGATTTCCAAACCTGGAATCATCATGTTGGCCATTTTCTTGAGCCTTATTGGTGTATTTGGGGGAATCGTCGCAACGGGGTCAGCCTTCGTTATCATGATGACCATGATGGGAATCATCTCTTTGGCGGGAATCGTGGTGAACAACGGGGTGGTACTTTTGGATTATACCCAATTGTTGATTGACCGTAAAAAGGTAGAATTGGATATAGAAGACGATGAGCTTTTGGATATGCAAAACTTCTTGGAAGCAGTCGTGAAAGGTGGAAAAGCGAGATTGCGTCCGGTATTGTTGACCGCAATTACCACTATTTTAGGTCTTATTCCACTTGCCACCGGATTTAATATAAACTTCTTTACCCTGTTTAGCGAGTTCAATCCAAACATTTATTTTGGAGGAGACAACGTGATTTTCTGGGGACCTTTGGCTTGGACTGTAATCTATGGCTTGTTGGTAGCCACCTTCTTAACCTTGATTGTAGTACCCATCCTCTTTAGTTTGGTATACAAACTAAAAGTGCGCATTCGAAGAAATCGCACTCAAAAAGAGGAAACCAAAAAAGAAGTTTTGGATATTGCTGCCTAATGAAAAGCAATGAATGTTAAAAACAAAAAAGCCCGGCTTCTAGCCGGGCTTTTTTAAACACCCAATTTGACTACAAGTCTACTGAAACTACTTCAGATTTGTTCCATTTCTTGACATTGACAACACGGTTATCCGCATAATCCACTTCTTTTAGGATTTCACCTTCCCAAAAAAACCATTTGCCTGCCTTTTTACCTTCTTCATACTTTCCTGAAGCAATCTTCTTGCCTGCCGCATTGTACATTAACCATTGCCCATGCAATTTACCCTTAAGTAAAAAGCCTGTTTGCGCAACGTTACCATTATCATGAAAATAGGTGGCCTCAACCAATTTGCCTACTTTCTTCATAGTCGGTTTTGTATCTTGAGCATACATTGAAACCGAAAAAACCATTAAAAAAAGAAATATTGTTTTCATCATATCATTTTGAATTTTCATTGCCATCTACCTATCAACGGTGTAAAGGTAGTAATTATTTTACGTTAAAGTGATATTTACATAACATTTAGTTTACATTAAATTAACCTTAACCGCGTAAATCATTTATTTTCATATTTTTACGTATGTAAATTCAAGGTGAACTGACTACACTTTATCCCATGATTTAGACATTTGGTCATATCAGTACTTCCAAATACATTCCTCATTGCAAAGAGGTTGTACTAGCTATTGCGCTTCGTTTTTATGCTTTGTGAATATTTACCGATATCCCGCACAGAATAGGCGTATTACCGTTAAATTTGTCCCTCATATTTTTAAAGCATGTATAGAGATGTTACCTGTGGTGCCCTTCGCACAACAGATATTGGCCGAAACATCACCTTAAGCGGATGGGTTCAGAAAACCAGGGACAAAGGTTTTGTGGTTTGGATTGATTTACGTGACCGGTATGGCATTACCCAACTGGTGATGGATGAAGAACGTTCTACCCTTGCGCTTTTGGAACAAGCAAGACAATTGGGGCGCGAAACAGTGCTCCAAGTGAAGGGGACGGTTGTTGAACGTACTTCTAAAAACCCGAATTTACCGACAGGTGATATCGAAGTATTGGTAGAGGGACTTACCGTTTTGAATCCTTCATTGTTACCTCCTTTCACCATTGAAGATGAAACTGACGGTGGAGATGATTTGCGTATGAAGTACCGTTACCTGGATATTCGAAGAAATCCAGTGAAAAACAATCTCATCTTCCGCCATAGAGTAAGTATGGAGGTTCGCAAGTATTTATCCGAACAAGACTTTATCGAGGTAGAAACTCCATACCTCATCAAATCAACACCTGAGGGTGCACGGGACTTTTTGGTGCCTAGTAGAATGAACCAAGGTCAGTTTTATGCACTTCCCCAATCCCCACAAACCTTCAAACAATTGTTGATGGTTGGTGGAATGGACAAATACTTTCAAATCGTGAAGTGTTTTCGTGATGAAGACCTAAGGGCCGATAGGCAACCTGAGTTCACCCAAATTGACTGTGAGATGGCATTTGTGGAGCAGGAAGACATCTTGAATACTTTCGAAGGACTTACCCGTCATCTTTTAAAAGAAATCCACAATATCGATGTGGATGCATTTCCTCGAATGACCTATGATGACGCCATGGCTAAATACGGCAATGACAAACCGGACATTCGTTTTGGGATGGAATTCGGCGAGTTGAATGAAGTGGCCCAACATAAGGAGTTCAATGTTTTCAATAGTGCCGAACTTGTTGTGGGCATTGCTATACCTGGAGCAGCTACATTCACCCGTAAAGAAATTGATAAACTCATTGATTGGGTAAAACGCCCTCAAGTGGGCGCCAAAGGAATGGTTTATGTCAAGTATAACGAAGACGGTAGTTTTAAATCTTCGGTAGACAAATTTTACGATGCACAAGATTTTGAACAATGGGCACAGCGCACCCAAGCGCAACCAGGGGATTTGATTTGTGTATTATCCGGAACGGCTAAGGCCACCAGAGCACAACTCAGCGCCTTGCGTATGGAAATGGCAGAACGCCTTGGTTTGCGCAAAGCGGATGAATTCGCTCCTTTATGGGTCGTGGATTTTCCATTGTTGGAATTGGATGAAGAAACCGGTAACTACCACGCCATGCACCACCCTTTCACTTCCCCAAAACCCGAGCAAATGGAATTGTTGGATTCAGACCCCGGTGCCGTTAAAGCCAACGCTTACGATTTAGTATTAAATGGAAACGAAATTGGAGGTGGTTCCATTCGTATTCATGATAAAGAAATACAAGCCACAATGTTCAAGCATCTTGGTTTTACCCCTGAAGAAGCCAAAGCACAATTCGGGTTCCTTATGGATGCGTTTCAATATGGTGCACCACCCCACGGAGGTATCGCCTTCGGATTGGACCGTTTGGTGGCCATTTTAGGTGGGCAAGAAACCATTCGTGACTTTATCGCCTTCCCAAAAAATAATAGTGGTCGCGATGTCATGATTGATGCCCCTGCAGATATTGACTCCACCCAGTTGGACGAATTGGGGATAGCCTTAAATCTAGACTAAGCATGCGTTTGCCTAGAACTTTTATTGCTTTCTTTCTTTTTGGGATTTTACTCATCGCCTCATGTCAAAGTGTTGGAGACAAAAAACCAAAACCATTGGAATTTCCAGAGTATACCCATAATGTCGAGCATATTGATTCCACTAAGGCTCGTTTGACTGAGGGATTCAAGGTTTGTAACGAAAACTATATTGCTCAATATTACAATCCAGAAAAAGCAACCTACAGCAAAACCAAAAAAGGGTTGCGAGACTTTATCCTTTCCAACTATCAAAATCGCGGATATACTGATTCTGGTTATTTGAACATTCGTTTTGTAATCAACTGCGAAGGTGTGGCAGGTCGCTACGTCATCCATGAAAACAATTTGGATTTGGAACCTACTCCGCTCAATCCAGACATGGTGGAACAGATTTTCGAGTTGACTGCGCAGCTGAAGCAATGGAACCCCAATGTCATCCGTGGAAACATCTGGGACAGTTATATGTATCTTTCATATCGAATTGAAAATGGTGAAATCACTGAAATTCTTCCTTAGTCTAGCTATTGTTTTGGGATTTTGGGCTTGTGAAACCAAACCCCAATCTATTGATGGCCCATCACAAGAAGAACTTCGCCAAGAAGCAGCGATGGTTTATGATGTAATTCGAACGCAATTCCCACAAGGTTCAGCAGAAGAAATGAACCAAATCCAAAAAGCACTTCTTATTGATTCCACCTATGCCGAAGCTTGGCGTGAACTTTCTGTTGCCTACTTAAAAAGAGGAATGCCCCATAAATGGAAACCCTACATGGATAAGGCAGTAGAACTAGATGCCAAAACTTGGCAGCCTTGGCGAGGTTATCTCTACTTGTGGTTTTATCGAGACTATCAAAAAGCCATATCCGATTTCAATGCTTCGGATACTTTGACCCCTTATATTGACCATCCGCAGGGGCATAGTGTGGATTATTGGCGAGGGATTGCCTACCTAGGTTTGGAAGATTATCAAAATTCCATCCGTTATTTTGACCAGCACATTACGCGTGAAACAGAAGAATCCGGTGAAGATTGGGTAGAAATCAACGCGTTTTTGTACCGTGGTTTGGCACAATTGAAGAAAAAAGATACCCTCGCTGCCAAACAAGATTTCCGTAAAATCATCCACTACTTTAAAAAATCTGCTGACGCCAAATATCATCTTGCTCAAATATTCCATCATCAAAAACAGCAGGATTCTGCGACAATGATGCTCACTCAGGCCATGGAAGATTTTGAAGCCGGATATTCCAATTCCCGACCTTATGTTGAGGCGCTTTACCAAATCTATAGAGAAGACCTCACCGACTTGAAAGCGGAGATAGCGAAGTAATCCCTAATTTTAGGTTATCCGCACCAATACACAGCATGTCATCTAAAGCCAAAAGTTTGCTTACCCGCTTTTTGAAATGGAGGTATCGCCACATCTCCAACCGCACGTTTGTGCAGTTAATGAGTTTGGTCATTGGGTTTTTAGCTGGTTTGGTTGCCGTAACCCTAAAAAACACCACCTACTTAATCCAATCGCTCTTAAAGAAGGGAATCGTTTTCTCCGAAAACCAATTGTACTTCATTTTGCCCATGGTCGGATTGGCAATGGTATTTCTGTATGTGAAATTCGTGCATAAAAGTCCGCTAAAACACGCGGTCTCATCCATTATATTTTCCTTATCCAAAAAAGGGGGCTTATTGCCCGTAAAAGATATTTACACACCCCTAATCGCAGCACCTCTGACGGTAGGTTTCGGAGGTTCCGTGGGGTTGTTGGGACCTGCAGTAAAATCTGGAGCTGCGTTAAGCTCCAATTTGAGTCGGCTGTTTCACCTTGACGCCAAAACGCGTTCCCTATTGGTCGCTTGTGCTTCTGCCGGAGCCATTTCCTCTATTTTCCAGTCTCCTATTGCTGCAGTGATATTTGCATTAGAGGTGTTTACCCTGGACTTGGCCATGTCATCCTTGCTACCCCTTCTTCTAGCGTCAATTTCAGCTGTTTTGACTTCCTACTTTTTTCTGGGTAACGAAGTTTTATTCAGTTTTTCATTGTCTGAAGGATTTCTTCTAAAGCACACTTTGTTTTATGTAGTACTTGGAGTGGCAACTGCCTTTGCCTCTATCTACTTTACCAAAATGTATTTCAAGATTTTAGAGTGGTTCAAACCGTTTCGAAGTCCCAAATACCGTTTGTTGGTAGGTGGCGCCGCCATTGGTATCATGCTATATGCCATTCCGCCACTATACGGTGAAGGTTTTGGTTTTATCAACAGCTTACTGGAAGGAGACCATATCAAAGCATTGGGGAAAACCCCATTTGATGCCTTTATCGACAACATTTGGGTGGTTATTGCGCTTTTGTTTGGTATCACCTTGTTCAAAGCCATCGCTATGACCACTACGTTTGCTGCTGGGGGAGCCGGTGGAATTTTCATTCCCACCATGGTTATGGGTAGTGCACTAGGAAATGTTGCTGCAAAAATCATCAACAATCTCGGGGTTGGATTTCAGGTTTCCGAAAGTAATTTCACCTTAATTGGTATGGCTGGTTTGATTGCAGGGGTAATCCATGCGCCGCTCACTGCCATATTCCTAATCGCCGAAATAACGGGAGGGTATCAACTGTTTGTTCCTTTAATGATAACAGCCTCAATATCTTATCTTATCACCAAGAGTACTTTGGACTATACCATTTATACAAAGGAGCTTGCTGAAATTGGCGCATTGCTCACCTATAATAAAGACCAAATGGTACTTACCCTTATGGACCTTGAAGAAGTTATCGAAACGAACTTTAAGCCAGTTACCACCGAAATGTCTCTGGGAGAAATGTTACATAAATCCGTATCCAAGTCTACCAGAAATATTTTTCCTGTAATTGATGAAGAAGAGAAACTTATGGGCATCATTCTATTGGATGACATTCGTCCCTTTATGTTCGATTCAGAAGTATATGACACGATTTTTGTCAAAGATTTGTTGCATGCCCCACCAGAACACATTTTTCAAGAAACCGACACCATGGCCACCGTTATGAAAAAGTTTCAAGATAGTGGTGCCTGGAACCTTCCTGTATTACACGAAGGAAAGTACATAGGCTTTATTTCAAAATCAAAACTCCTAACGGCCTATCGCCGAAAACTGATTACCTTTTCTTCATGAAATTCAAATTGAAATACTTGACTGTTTTGGTAGTAATTGCTTCGTTCGCAGCCATTATTTATGGTTTTTCGCTGAAGTCCAAAAACCAACCTTTGGCTAACAAATACATTGGAGGTGGAACATTAGGGCTTTTTTTAATAGCCATGCCGCTGTTTTTGATTCAAGAAAGTAGAGGTAAGAATATGAAAGATTACATGCTTACTAAGGAAAACATCCTCAAAATGCAAGAAAGGGAAAACAGCAAGAACAAAAAGAAGGATTTGTAAAGATTTGATTTTAAACGGGATGTTTTCAAGGAATTTCGATACCTTCGCGCTTTAACATTTATTTTTTTTAATGACTGGCACAGTAAAGTTTTTCAATGAATCCAAAGGATATGGCTTCATTACCAACGACCAAACCGGACGTGACATCTTTGTTCATGTTACCGCATTGAATGGTTTGGAAATCAAAGATGGGGACAAGGTAGAATATGAAGAAGAAGAAGGGAGAAAAGGAGTGGTTGCTGCAAAAGTGCAGGTAATCTGATAAGATATTGTATTCTTGATTGGCAAGCCTTCAATACTGGGTATTGAGGGCTTTTTGTTTTTAATTGGTTTTGTCTTCACTATCTTTACAGCCTGTTGCTGTTAAATAACATACTTATCTAGTTTTAAGCGTCACATTCTTGTTGAACGCTTCACTACTCTCTTACCCTAGTTTTCTGGGGTTCATTCTATTTTTTGATAAGTCTTAACTCCTAATTGGAGTACTCATGTTATTTAAATCTCAAGTTTTGAAAAACAAAATATTGATTGATTCTACAATCAATGCCTTCTACAATAGTATTTCGGAAGAAGCCCGACTCACCCAAGGTATTGGAGCTTTTGAATTCGAACGAACAAAACACTTAATTCAACACTATTTACCTGCCACGCCAACTACCATAATCGATGTGGGGGGCGGAACTGGAAAATATGCACAATGGTTAGCTCGAATGGGGCATCAAGTTCACTTGATAGAACCCGTCGTTAAACATATCAAGTTAGCTAAAAAAAGAGCCCAATCCTCGAGCCATTCCTTTTATGTACATCATGGAGAAGCCAAAAGCCTGCCATTCCCTGACCAGTTTGCAGATGTAATCATTGCCCACGGGCCTTTATATCATCTCCAAAAGCACCAAGACCGC
>CALBPG010000138.1 GCA_937899065.1 uncultured Allomuricauda sp. | reverse complement strand
ATCTAAACGATTTCTCCGAGATAATGGTCATGATGAACCGCTCTTCTCGGTTCAGCTCATTTAGTGGTTTATCCGGGATACTAGCCGGAGTCTATGCGATTATAGGTGCCGGTGTGACCTATTTTTTCCTACTTCCAGCACGAGACTATGTAGTATTGCTTAGTTGGATTTTCAAAATGATGTTTATCGTACTTTTTGCAGTCGCCACCGCAAGTGTTTTGACTGCCTTTTTTCTTACGCAGCGCAAAGCCCGTCAGAACAACGAGAAAATTTGGGACGATACAACCCGAAGATTACTCATAAATTTCTTGGTTCCGTTGCTTACAGGAGGGATATATCTTCTAATCAAACTGAACAACCAGCACTATGGCTTAACAGCTTCACTTATGCTTATTTTTTACGGATTGGCCTTGGTGAACGCCTCCAAATATACCTTGGGAAACATACGGTACTTGGGCTACGCTGAAATCATATTAGGGCTCGTCTGTGCTGCTTTTCCGGGATATGGACTGATATTCTGGACAGTTGGTTTTGGCGTATTTCATATTATTTATGGAAGTTTAATGTCCATAAAAGAGAAAACTTAAGTCTATGGGACTTATAGACGGCATCAATAAATTATTCGACCATCGCATCCGCCTTGGAATCATGTCTATTTTAATGGTGAATGAGCAGGCGGATTTCAACCGATTCAAAGAATTGCTAGACGTAACAGACGGCAACCTGGCCAGTCATAGTCGCACCTTAGAATCAGCTGGATACATCAACGTCAAAAAATCCTTTATCGGAAAAAAACCAAACACAAAGTATTCGGCGACGCCGGAAGGTAAACTAGCTTTTAAAGCACATATCGTCGCTTTGGAAAAGCTTATTCATAACACGTAAATTTTTTTATCATTTTACTTTGAAATACAAAGTACTTTAAATTAAATAGTATGAAAAATACAAAAAACAGAATCGGTTCATGGTTCAGACATTCGATAACCGCAAAAATGCTAGCTGTTGGATTCCTAATCCTAGTTTTATTGATTCCCCTAGGGTTCGTTAAAGACCTCATTCGAGAACGTGGTTTTAGGCAAACTGAGGTCATTGAAGAAATCAATACCAAATGGGGTAAAGAAGTGATTTTAAATGGGCCCATTTTAAAGGTGCCGTACCTCACCTATGTTGAGGAAAAGGTTTTCGATGATAAGACCAAAACTTTCATCGTATCTCAAAAACCAGAAAAACACTTGGCTTACTTTTTCCCTTGGGAACTGAACATTCAAAGTGATGTGAAAACCCAACCTTTGGAACGTGGTATTTATGAGTCTGTGGTGTACACTTCTGAAAATGCCATTTCTGGTAAATTCGCTCAAATTGATTTTTCTGGAAAAGACATCAGCAATAAAGATGTGCTTTGGGAGAAGGCTACGCTGCTCTTTAAGACCAGCAACCTCAAAGGAATACGCAATACGGTTAAAATTACCCTCGGCGACCATAATTACGCCCTGAAACCCAAATTTGACAATACCTACCTCAACACTCTGGAGTCTGGGTACCTAAAGGACATAAAAAACATCGTAACGAATACTATGGCATTTCAGTCCAATATTATCATCAACGGAAGTCAAAATCTGAAATATGTGCCCATTGGTAAGGAGACCCAAGTATTTATGAAATCCAATTGGCACTCCCCTAGTTTCAATGGCAATTTTCTGCCCGATACGGAGGGTAAAAAAATCACCAAAACGGGCTTTGAGGCGAAATGGAAAGTATTGGAAACCAATCGCCGGTTCGGTCAGTACTTCTTTGACCGCCTACCTGATTTACTGGAGTTTTCCTTTGGAACAGAGTTCTTGGTTCCTATTGATGACTACCAGAAAACAGAACGTACCAGTAAATACGGATTAATGATTATTGGGCTGACCTTGTTGGTTTTCCTTCTGATTCAAATCAGTAGTAAGATTCCTATACATCCCTTTCAGTATCTCATGATAGGCCTAGCGCTGGTGATGTTTTACACTTTGCTCATCTCCATTTCTGAGCATCAGAACTATTTAAACGCCTATCTGATTTCGGGTGCCGCTGTAGTCACTTTGATAACCGTTTACTCCAAATCCATTTTGAAAAACGCAAAGTTCACCATGCTCATTCTAGGCTCCATGTTTAGTTTGTACAGCTTCATTTTCGTAATCATTCAGCTGGAAGATTACGCTCTTTTGGTAGGCAGTATTGGGTTGTTCCTGATTTTGGCACTCATCATGTTCGCCTCCCGAAAAATTGATTGGAGTGGAAATCCGCAATTAACGTAGTCAAATATGGTCGCCTCATTTTGTTTTGGGGCGACCTATAATTCTGGTTGTATGAAATATCTTTTTCGCTTTCTTTTGCTGCAGTACTATCCCCTTTGGTTATTTACGGGATTCGCCCTCCTATTGATTTTGATTCGATTTGCGGTAACGGGTTCCCTCTTCTATGGCTTTTTGGTTTGGAACCTTTTTTTGGCTTTTCTACCCTATGTTCTAAGTCAAACAATGTTATTAAATCCACATAGAGGCGCATCAAAACCATTTCGATTAGGCATTTGGGGACTTTGGCTGCTACTATTGCCCAATGCGCCATATTTGATAACCGATTTGATTCACCTGCACAATGGGGCCTCCAATTGGATGTGGTTCGACCTCTTTTTGGTCTTTGTCTTCGCGGTGCATGGCTTACTGCTCTTCATGCTTTCCTTAGCGGATTTTAATTATGCGATAGCAGACCGGCTATCCAACCTTTGGAAGTTTTTGCTTGCTCCAATAATATGCCTACTATCTGGATTTGGCATCTATATCGGACGTTTTTTGCGTTTCAATTCTTGGGATGTTCTAGTTCGCCCTTATGCCATTATAGAAGCAACTCTTGTAGATTTAAGCCTCCCTTACACTTGGTTGATGACCTTTGCCTTTGGTATATTTCTTTGGGTGTGTTTTATGATTTTTAGATGGGGCAGTTCCTCAAAAATCCCAACGAAGTATTAACGCTGCCGTTTAAAAAACAACTCACTTTCTTCCAGTACATAGCCGATACTATTACTGTTTTCAATACTATGCCCTTGCGATTCAATAATGGTAAATGTATCGGTCTTTCCTTTTTTACGGAAAGCTTCTTGCATCACCTCAGTTTGTTCTACAGGAACAATTCCGTCATTTCGTCCATGAAAAACCAAAATGGGTTTCTTAATATCTTTTACGTAAGAGATGGGTGAGATTTCCTTTAAGTAATCACTATCTCTACCACCCAAAACAGATTTCCAAAATTCGTATGCAAAATCACTTCCATCTTTCTTGAAAGACTTCATCAATAGTTTTATGTCAGATGGCGCACCTATCGCAACACCTGCTTTGAAAAGTTCGGGATACCGAACTAGGCTCATATAGGTGGCATAACCTCCATAACTATGTCCAAAAACATATGTCTTTTCTTTATCCACATTAAAATTGTCCATAATGTGCTGCGTAGCGTCGGCAATATCATCAATCATAACGGTGTTGATACCTCTTATACCTGCCATTACATGAGATTTTCCAAAACCGACTGACCCTTGAAAGTTGGGTCTCAACACAGCATAGCCCTTATAACTGAAATACTGCGCATAGGCATCCAAATCCCAATAATCTCTTGCAAACGGGCCACCATGTGGAATAACGACCAAAGGAACCGGCTTACCACCTTCTTCATTTGTGTAATTATCCGGTAAATTTAAATAGGATGGCAAACGTTTTCCCTCTCTATTTTTAAGCCCAACAATTTTGGTTTTGGAAAGCTTATACTCTTCCAATTCAGGATTAAAATCTACCATAACCGAGTAATCGCCTGTCTCCATGTCGTGAACCCCGATATTGCCAGCATAAGTATCGCTCCATTGGCGAACAACAACTCGATTATTGTTCTTGTCTACGTCTATGATTTGGCTGAAGTAATTTTTGTATTTGGTTCGAAGCGTATCCGAAATACGTTTAAAATCCTCTGAAAACGGAATAAACTGAGGTCGAATACCCTGATACACAACTCCTCCCAATTTTTCGTTTTTGAAATCAAAAATCAAGGCCAAATCCTCACCATCTGGGTCGCCTATATCACAATTCTTGTCAGACGCCAAGGTATCTATGATTTGGTGGGTTCTGTAGTTGTATGAAAACAGTTTCCGTTTATCGCTCTGAACGTTGCTGGTGATGTAGATGATGTCTTTTTCAAAACCAGCACCTTCATAGGTAATGGGTTGATTCAAAAAGGTTTTTCCACTAAAGGCTACCGGATGATAATGTTCTCCAAACTTTACTTTTAACGGAATCCAATCTCTACTGGAAGGGTTTTCCACAAAATATCGAAATGTATCGTCCTCAATTCTAAGACCCGCAACAGGTTTGCCCTTTTTGTCAACAAGCCAGCGGTTGATTTTATGGCGCGTGCCATCCATTATCGTAAACTCCTGTCCGGTAAACACGTTTACTTTTTTAATAACAGAGTAGAATTTATAATTGGTAGATTGGAACAGTACATGTTTTCTATCTAACCTCGCATCGTCATATAAAGAGTTGATGCGAATCATCTTTTTCAGATTGTAGTAGTTCCGATAGTTTTTATTGTCGAACTTATAATCTACAAGGGTCATTTCGTTTTCACCATCAATGTCCATGGCCTCAATCAAACCCTGGGAACTATAGGCAATTCTGCGGTCATTCAACCAAACTAATTTCTGAATAGACCTGGAGCCCATAGGGATTTGATGTAGAATCTTGTAATTGTCGATATCTACGATAACGATGTCATAAGAATTGTTTCCTTTCACCAATTCCATAAAAAGCTTGCCATCAGGTGATATGGAAAATTGACTTTGTTTTGATTTTTTGAAAAGAAGCTCTGGAGCAAGCTCCTTCTTGGTTGCGTTTTGGCCCAAAACAAATTGAAATGATAACACTAGGGTTAAGAGTAGGGGAATGCGTTTCATTTATAGGTTTTTTCTGAACAACTAATGTAGGGCCCAAATGATTTTCTGCAACTAAAATTCGACTGAATTTCAAAAACCACGATAATTGGTAAACATTCGCTGCCTAAACCTAATTCCGCCAATTCGATAGATTATACAATCACCATAAAAGCCAAATTTTGATAAAGAGGATAATCAAAAAAAGAAAAGGCTCAGGAAGCCGCAGAAAAAATAGAAGTTCGTAATCCGTTAATTTCTATTTCGAAATCATCCCTAATCTGATCGATGTAGTCTTTTGGGGTTTTCTCAGAAATGGAGACATTCTTGTTTTCCAAATCCACATCAAAGTAAAAACAGCTAAAGTTGCCGCAGCACTCTGCATCCAAACGGGACATTAAAAATTTGGTGATTCTAGGTCGTAATCGATATTCCAAATCGATACAAGCTCTTTTTACCGCTGCATCCGTTTCACCGGATATGACCCAATTGAATTTCACTATTTGTCTAGTAAAGGAAGCGGAAGATAACAAAAAAATTAGAATATTTTAACGTTATGGAAAGGACCTCCGATGAAGTACTTTTTTATCCGATTTCCACGTAGTCTTTTAGGTACAAATACTGTTGGGTAAGCTTTCCATTTTGGGTCATTCGGGCGCGTTCCAATATACCATCGGCGTCACCGTTGTAAAATGCCGGAATAACATATTTTGAAAAGGCTTCTCCAAAACCAATACTGGCATCCCGAGGAAGTTCGCAGGGGAGATTATCCACAGCCATAACAGCAATTGCCTCATCATTGTGATAATCCACAACCTGTTCGGTTTGTGGATGGTACCCATAAATGGGGTCAGCTATGGTAGAGGGTTGGATGGTTGTGGCCACGGGACCGTCAATATCGCAGCTAATATCCGCCACTACTTTTATATTGAAATTGGGATGTTTTACATCTGCTCGCGTATACAAATACGGTGCACCTTGGCCATAAAAGTGACCAGCAATATAGAAATCAGTCACTTCGGCAAAACGGAAAAAGTTGGATTTGTATTCCTCTGGGTTTGCGAAAAAGTCCGCTTTGTTCCCGCGTACGCCATCTTTTCGCTTGTTGTATTCGGAAGCATCAATTTGACAATAAACCGGTTCGGATAAGGTTTCAGACAAGTACGCCGCTACATTGACCTTTTTGAGATGCATGGCATCCAACATTTCTTTGGCGCCATTGCCTACCCTACCCTTTCCGGTCAATAGGATTTTGATGTTGGGCAATTGTATTTTTTGGAGCTCTGCAATTAACGCCTGCTGGTCGTGAAGAGTTTCGGCCTTGGGCAACTCAAAGGTTTTGAACTTTAGCCCATAAGCGCGAATGCCGTTATAAGCACCCACGATTCCCGCGTAACGACCAAAAGCGACCAAACGTTGTCCTTTGGGGTTGGTAATTACTTCGTGGTCGTACAATTCGATGTTTCGTTCCAAAATGGCACGAAGCAAGTCACGATTGTAGGGTTGTTTTTTGATGGTGTGGGAAAAGAAAAAGTACTTCTTATTCGGAATGAGGGCATCAATCGGTACTTCCTTCACACCAAGCAGCACATCGCAATCCGCAACACTGTCAGCAACCGGAATACCCAAATTAGAATATTCGGCATCTTCGAAAACACGTATGGGAGAGGATTCGACCACAATGCTGGCTTCGGGATGGTGTTGCAATACTTGCTGGCAGGCTTCTGGAGAGAGTACCACCCTGCGGTCCGGTGGGTTTTTGCGTTCGCGGATGATTCCGAATTTCATAAATCTGGTATACTTTTTGCCGAATTTAAGGGGATTGCGAAGGGTACGCAAACTTTTCGGACAAAGCCAGCGAAGTTCTGGATTGTTGAAGAATTGGTTACCTTTGCCCTCCTTCGCGCAAAACAGGTTTGCGCTACGGAGGACATACCCAAATTCAACGTAGCCAAGCCTACGAAGCCATTAAATGGCGAAGGTGAAAAAGCGTTAGGGATTGAGGTATTGTTGAAGCTCTTTGCATGGTCACTGAGCGAAGTTGAAGTGACGGTTTGCAAAAGCGACTGCCGAAAGCCCGGTGCTCCGGAACCTTGGTGAAGGAGTGAACGCCCACTTCTCGATTCAACCCGATACAATGGGCCACTTGAAGTGAAGAGTTCTTTGATAAAAAAATGAGATGGATTGTAGTTCGCCTTCGCTACCAAGGTAGCTTGGGCGGACATAATTCGATAACGCATCTGCCTATGGCAGATACTATCTCATTATGGGGCCGACTGGTTTTGACAGCGAGACCAATGGCATTGTAAGCATGTCGAGCTATGGGAATGATGCTCGTTAATTCAATATCCCACACTTTTAAATGGCGAGTCTAACTACGCTTTAGCTGCTTAATCGACTGAATTACAGTAAGTCTTAGCCTAGTCCGCCTAGGGCGGAAAGCTGAATGTTCCTGAATAGCCCTTGTTGACGGCGAGTCATTTAGGAGCACCATAAAAGTCAACACCGGGTGGTTAAGGCTTCGTTAACCATTCTAAACTAAAGAAGCTAAGCTTGTGATAGGCGGTTTTGGGTCGGTCACAAGTCGAAAATTGAACCAAGACTAAGCATGTAGAAAGCTCTGTTATTGCTTGTTTGGACGGGAGTTCGATTCTCCCCGGCTCCACCTAAGCTCCCCGAAGCCTCGCGCGAAGGGGAGCTTTTTTTCTTCAACCTCCATTTGTTTTTGTTTCATCGGGCTTTGGTGGACCCGTCCACTGGGCTTTATGGTTTGTTTGAAATGACTTGGACGGTTTATATTTTAAAATGTAGTGATGGACAGTACTACACTGGCTTTACCAATAATTTGCAAAG
Organism: uncultured Allomuricauda sp.; assembly: GCA_937899065.1. Classification (GTDB taxonomy): domain Bacteria; phylum Bacteroidota; class Bacteroidia; order Flavobacteriales; family Flavobacteriaceae; genus Flagellimonas. The sequence continues at coordinate 5,601 of CALBPG010000138.1, read as the reverse complement.
AAGATTAAAGGAACACCAAGAAGGCAAATCGTTTTCTACCAGTTATCGATTGCCTTTTGAAGTGGTCACTTATGTGGTTTTCACAGATAGACAAAAAGCCTACGCCTTTGAAAAGTATTTAAAATCAGGTTCTGGTATCGCTTTTCGCAACAAACGTTTGATTTAATCCCCTCCGAAGCTTTAGCGAAGTGAAAAGTAAATAGTTAAACTTCCTCAGTTCAAATCAATTCCATTCCTAGCGGCTTTTTGAACAATATAATTAATGAAAGAACTACAAGAAACTAACATGTATTTAGCATCCTCAAAATCACAACTTGGCTGTTCCATAAGTGAGTGCCTAATTCCATCTGCATCGCTCGTATAACCATATATTTTTTTGAATCCATTCTCTAAAGCAGTATGTAAGCTGATCTTATCCTTTATTGCTGTAAGCGCCTGACCCAAGGAAGACTTCTTACCACCCGTAATGGCGTTAGCAACTGATTCTACAGCAGAAATTGATTCTTTTATGGAGTTACGGTAATCAGGGTTTTTCTTGTCCGATATTTTTTCTAGGGAATTTTGCAAATGAATATTTGCCCCATTTAATGCGGTCCAGTCGCCAGTTACTTCTAAAGCTTCTTCTAATTCATCAAGTTCATGTTCATTTGAAATAGGCACCAATATTCCATTTATAAAACGAAATGCAGAATTCTCAACCTCTAAAAACTCATTGCATACTTCCATGAATTCTTCCGGAGAAAATGGGTGACCGTCTAAAGACGCCAAAAACTCCAATAAGTCATAAACTTCATACCATTCGTGCTGAAAAAATCGATTTCTAATTTCTCTAATATTATCCGAAGCTCGGTAAAGAATTTCGTCAACAGGAAGTTTATAAAAACTAATCCATAATTCAGCTGTTAAATTTCTTATCTGGTAATTTGAGAAATCTCCGTAAGAATCCTTACATCTATTCATGATTGCAATACTGACCGCATTCCATAAGGAATTCCTTAAATCATGGTCGATTGACTTTAATTGAATGGGTTTATTTGTAGCGGTTAATCCTATTCTTTGGGAAAATTTTTTCTCCATATGAAAATTAAAGATTTACAATACTGAGATTTAACTTATTAAAAATAGAGCCTATTATTCTTACAAAAAACTTAAGTGAGCAAAATGTGAATGTATTTGAAATTCCCAGAAAACTGTACTTTGGCCAGACTCTAACTTAAATTGGAGTTATCTTCAATTTGTTTAAAAAAAGTAGAAAGCCTAATACCCCTCGCTTCGCAAATCTTATACAGTGTTTTTAACGGAATATTGTAACCATCCTTTTGAGATATTTTTCGAACTACTTTTTCGTCGACATTGTGGTCTAAGGCAAAAGAACGTTTTGATTTTGCTTTAGCAATCCATTGCTTGGATATGTAGTTACAGATGGTTTTGTTAATCTCCATTGCAAACAAAGGACGAAGTTCATTTTATAAAAAATGCGGTCTATCGTCCGCATTTTGAAATTCTTTAATTACATTCGTGGAACCAAATTCTTTTGTTATGAAAACCAAAAACACGCTCGACCTATCTCATTTGGACCTGCCCCTTGAGTCCTATTTTAGTTCCCTTTCTCAAACAAAGCAAGGTTTAAGGGCTACCCAATTGCCCATGAAAGACTATCGGGACCTGCTTTTCAAAATCGAATCGTTATTGAATGTTTGTATTCTGGCTCTTGACAATGAGAATGCAGCGAATCATTCCCACATTCCCCAACCGGATGTCAACGTGCAGGCCGTTTTGGAGATGGCCGCCCAACTATTGCCTTTGGCTGAGGCGGAATTTTTGGATGGGGTCAATCCCATATCAAACGGAATTACTGGTTAGCTTTCAGTTTGATGTTTTTGTATCGCTTAATATATGACAATAGCATTGCAGATGATTCGGTATTCAATTCTTCTACAAGATTTTCCAATCTAGCGATATCGGCTGATACTGACCTTATTGAAAGTATACATGAATTGGTTTTTTTACTCTCCAGATTACTCTGGTTTAAAACTGAACAGTCATTATAAGAAGCATTGATTTCATCTAATTTTGCAATAATAGAACCCAAATAAAGAGCAGCTTTGGCGTCCGCTGGAATGCTGGAAGTTCCTACTTTATTCCTTGCGGCCCTTAGTTCCGGCATATTCTTATTGACTTGTTCCAAAGCATTTTGGAATTTCCTCACTACTTCATTCTTTACCTTCACAGCCTGTTGTTGTTTTAACGTCTCTAGGAAAACCTCGTCTTTAAAAATAGAAAGTCTTCCTACGTCATTACTTATCCGTTCAATTTGACTTTGAACTAATGAAATAGCTTCTAAAAACTCTATTTCATACCCGATATCCGATATGATTTCTTGTTTTGCCTTTTTAATTGCATTGTCCTTTTCTAACTTGAACTTTTCTTCAAGCTTTTTTGCCTCTTCGTCCTTATCGCTTTTTTTGTTCGCGTCTTTGATGTTTTTCACACCATTTACAACTTCAGGCAAAAGAGTTCCAGCTATTTTATCCACAAGGTCTAGCGGATTAAATTGACCAAACGTATTCATACTGACCAGAAATATAATCCCTGTGATTAATTGCTTCATTTTTTATGGGTTTTAATTATATATTTTGACGAAGGTGGCATAGGAAGTCAATAGTGTTTTAAGTTCATTAATTTTCACTTTTAACTTTTTAACTTTTGTGGAGTTTTCTGGAAAGACATCCTCCAATATGTAACTCTCAATTTCTGCATAGTCATCCCAATTTCTATTTCGAAGTATTTCAGCACTATTAATCGTTCCCTTTTCACTTTTTATTACTTCGATTAGCGCATTAATTTTTCGAGTATCCGTGGTTACTATGGGAGATAATGCAGTTTGAATACCATCTATTGTTGTACTTAATGATTGCCAACTAGTTTGGTAAAGCTCTATTATCTTTTTCGGTGTCTCCGTGCAACCACAAAATCTGAAACTTGTGTAAAATGAATTCTGTCCAAAAGCATCCAAAATCCCTATATCATCATTGATTTCATCTAACATTTCAAAAAGAGTAAACAATTCCTCGATGTAAACCCCATTTTTCTCCAAATCAAAAGCTTCAAAACTTACGGATTCTGAATCCTTGGATAGAACTGCTTTTTCTCCATTTTTAGTAATCTTGCCTTTGATATTATCTTCAAAGTCAGAGAAGATAATTTCAAAGTGTGTATCCCAATCAATCTGATTTGGACTTGGCAAATCTGTTGCCTGAGAAATAGATTTTAGAGATATAAACAGCATGGTGATGGTTAGCAAGTATAGGTTTCTCATTTTTCAAAATTTACTTGTGGAAAAGTAAACTGCTGTAGACAACCAAAAAATCCCCACAAGTGGGGATTTTAGCTCCAATGCTTTGAACACGAAGGATGTAAAAGCCTATCCAACGTATGCTTTACTAGTATTTCAGAATATATTCCGGTTATCGGTAATCTGCTTGAGTTTTTTAAACTCTCCTCTGTCCCAATCAATCCGGCTTGCTCGAACAGCTACGGGAAAAGGGTTATTGCCTTCTGATTTCATTTCGAGTTTTTTGGTAGAAACTCTTTTGTAAGCAATCTTACCTTCTAGGGCATTTGTAATACTTGTCTCGAGACTTTTATCAATGTTGGTGTTCGTCTCAATGACCACCTTGAGGTCTTTGGCCATGATTACTCCAGTAATGACCAAAATACGATCTCGTTTGGCATTTTTTTTCAAAGCCTTATTCGGGTGCCTAAAATCGGCATCGCTCAAATAGTTTTCGAGAAGACCTATGGGAATATCAAGTGTCTTACTATCGCCATAACTTATGGAAACTTGCTTCCCACCGTCAAAAAGTGATGAGAGTCCCAGATTGCCCAACCCCAATGAGGTAAGCAATCCGTCAAGAAAGGTAAGCCCGATGTTAAACTTGTATTCTAAATCCTGCTCGTAATTGATGGACAAAGCGTCGTTTTCAACAATTTCCAAAATCTGGCTGGATTGCAGTGCGTGGTCAATGTGATCATAATAGACTTCTGCTTCTCCGGACGGGGATTTGAGCCATAATTGCAATACATTGTGATTTCGCACCGGAGAGTCTATCAAATCGTAGCCAACTTCTTTTAAATCTTTTTTTAATTTCATTTGAATTGCGTTTTTTGATGATTCTTATAACGAACAAGGGTAAACTTCTTTGCCCATATCGATTACAGTGAGCCTATGAAGCTCCAACAAAGCGATTGGGATTTTCTTGCGCCAATTTCTGCCATTTTTCAGGGGCCAATTGGTTTCGCATGTCAATCCAAAAAGCCTTTTCCGTCTTATGGTTGCTTACCACATAAAAATCCGTTCCGAAAAGGACGCGTTCATTGATTTTACGATGGTTCATTATCTCTGACAACAGATTCAGATATTGGTTGTCATGTGAGGTGTAACTAATATCCGAATAGACATTGTCAAATTCAATAAGCATGCTACTGATTAAACTGAACCAATCGGAATAGTGCCAATGCTGGTAGAAATTGCCTGGCTGTTTAAGCTCATTTTGAAGGTTTAGGGCAACCGCCGGCCTGAAGACCACTTCATTGGTAGTTTGATAGCGTTCCCGCTCCAAAAACGTATCCCAATGTTCCGCACCGCCGTAATGCGCCAGATTGATTTTCAAAGTTTTAAGATTGCGTTCCAAACTGCCATTGGCATACCCAAAGAGTTTATTCAACCTTTCATCTGCATAATCGTCCAACAGCTGCTTTAAAAAATGGGGCATGAGCAGACAGCAGTAATTGAGTGGATGGGTAAAATTGGCTTGAAAATCCTTGTTGTGTACCTGAATCAAACGCAAACGTTCCAATACCGCGGTCCCTTTGTCCAGCGAACCCGAGATAACTTCTTCAAAAACAGGATGACGGTCCCAAGCTTTTTTCTTTTTCCCTCTATAAAAAATCGGACCTACCGAACAATGCGTGGTAATGGGTATATCATTTTGAGCACAAAACAACCAAAGAGAGAGCAGATTTTTATCGAACGGATAATATCCCAAAGCAGGATAAATTTTAATTCCGCAAGCGCCACCCTCTAAGTATTCTTTGAGTTTGCAAGGATTGAGTTCAATTTTCTCGGGATTCGAACCATCATAGTCAAAAAAGGGAGTATTAGGGTCTTGTGTCTCAATGCGTCTGGGGTCGACAAAAACAAAGGGATGCAAACTCTCCTTGTTGTTGGACTTCAACTTCATGAGCTCATCCATTTGAACGAGATAGGGTTCAGCAACTTGGCCCGCTGCCATAAACTCCATATCCATGGGCAAAACCACGAATTTACTACCTGGTGGATATTGTTGTTTTAAGTTCTTATAGATATAACCCATCTTCCCGTTTTTGGAAAAATCAATGATTTTTAGGTAGCGCATCAACAACTCCAATCGCTGTTTTCCGACAAGCCTTTCCAATCGACCTTTGGCGAGCTTGGTTACCGAATTACGCAAATGCCCAAATAAGATTGCGAAGACCAACAACAACAAAAATTGGTTCCAACCTGGCTCTACAAGGGGCATAAAGTCTAGATAAGTATCCATAAGGGGATATATCCAGCGC
>CALBPG010000137.1 GCA_937899065.1 uncultured Allomuricauda sp. | reverse complement strand
GGGGGGGGGGGGGGGGGGGGGGGGGGGGGGGGGGGGGGGGGGGAGGGGGGGGAGTGAAGGGAGGAGGGGGAGAGGGGGGGAGGGATATAAAAATGGGAATGGTAAGAAAAAGAAAAGGGTGAAAATCGATGGTATACAAACTATACCGAGGTGCTTACCAGAAATATATTGGAGCTTAGGCAAAGAACCTACGTGGGTAGTGCTTCTTCATTGTATACTTTGGATGGTCTGACCGGTGAAGTGCAGTCCAAAAATGAAATCACCGAGGTGGGACAAAACTTTCCAACCGCTTTGCGTTTGGCGGATAGTACGGTCGTATTTATTGGCGAACTGGCTATCGCAGGATTTGATTCGCAGACCGGTAAACAACGCTATCGACATGGATTCGCTCCTATAAACCCGGGTTTGCACTTAAATGGATTAGATGCTTTGTTGCCAAGACTTACCAACGACCTTGCCACGATAAACAAGGTGAAATTGGATAATTCGGCTTCTACGATGGCATCCAATCAAAGTGCCTACTATCAGAAAATGGCCGATGAAAGCTATTCGGACTATCTGAAATATCGCCGAGAGGGTTTGCCCGGTTCCAGCTATAGAACCAATATGGCGCGGCATCGTTCTCGTATGTACTCAGGTATGGCAAGAATGCAAGCTGGCTTGGACTTGAGTTATGCTATCTTAGAAATGGGTGCTGCCTTGCAACAAATGCTGTTGGCCAATGCAGCGGAAGCTGAAATACGAAAACAAGAGTACCATCGAAAATCCATACTTGAGGTATACCAGAATGCTTTGAAAGAAGAAACCGTTTTTCGCCCTAGCGATAAATTCTATGCGCAAGATGATAATTACAACGGGGTAAGTCTGATTGATTTGGCGAGCGGTGAAAAGCAAGATGTCATGATTTCGCCAAAATATCGTGAGTACGGTCTATGGAACCTTATCGATACCGAAAAACGAATTATCTATCATCATGGAGTCGGGATGGACCCTAAACAATATAAGTTGAGCAAATCAAGGGTTGCTCCACTGGTGAGCTTTAAGCTAGTGGAAACCTTTTTGATTGCGCAGCCATACTAGATGTTAAAACCTCAAAGCCCCAATCGCTTCATAAAACTCTCTTTGTAGCTTTCACCTATCGGAATTCGAATATCATCAATAATGATCTTGTTCCGTTGGATGGATAAAATCCGAGTGATGTTCACCACAAAAGATTTGTGCACACGTATGAATTGGTCGGGATTCAATTTGAGCAAAATATCTTTGAAGTTCATCAAGGTCAATATGGGTTTTGGGTCTAGGGTATGGATTTTCAGATAATCCTTTAGCCCTTGGATGTACTTGATTTCATCCATATTAATTTTGACACTTTCGTAATCGGACTTTACAAATAAGAATTGATTCGCAGTGGAAGACCCTGAAGAGGGACTTAGGTTGCTGCTACCTCCTGATGCTAGATTGTTAAGCTCTGAAAGTTTTTTGACACGGTTGATAGCCTTTATAAACCGTACAAAAGGAATAGGTTTGACCAAGTAATCCACGGCGTTCAAATCAAAGCCCTGTATGGCGTATTGCGGATAGGCAGTCGTAAATATGAAATGTGGTTTTTTATCAATCGAGGCGATAAAATCAATCCCGTTGATTTGTGGCATTTCAATATCAAGAAAAACCAAATCAATCTTTTCTCTGGAAAACACTTCAATGGCCTCGAATGGATTGGTGAAAGTTCCTGCGATTTCAATCCCACCCAAATCTTCGCAATATGAACGCAAGACACCAATAGCCAAAGGCTCGTCGTCAATAATAATACACTTTAACATGACAGTTGTACTTCTAGGTTTACCTGATACTTTCCATCCGCTCTTGAAATGCGGAGGGCGTGTTCATTTGGGTAGAGCATTTGCAAACGGTGTTTTATGTTTTCTAAACCAATGCCGGAGTTCTCTAAATCCCTTTTATATGGACCTATGGTATTACAAACTTCAAAAAACAAGGTGTCGGATACTATTTTCATTTGAATATCCACATGAGTATTGCCCTTAAAATCCGTCCCGTATTTAAAAGCGTTTTCCACAAAAGGAATAAGCAATAAAGGGGCAATGAGTTTATGGTCGTAATCTCCTGTTATCCTGGTTTTTACATTTTCGCTACTGGTCAGGCGCAAAATTTGTAGCTGTACAAAGTTTTGTATGTATTCGATTTCCTTGCTTAACGGGACCAATTCTTTTTTGGCTTCATACAACATGTATCGCATTAATTCCGAAAGGGTAATGACTGCATGTGGGGCTTCAGAAGATTTGTTGCGAACCAAGCTGTAAATGCTGTTTAATGAATTGAACAAGAAATGCGGATTCAATTGGGCGCGTAAAAACTGAAGCTCCGTTTCCTTACGGTTTACTTCTTTGATTTGACTCAACTTTTCCCTTCTATAAAAATCTTTGGTAAGTCCCATAACGCCTCCTAACAAGTAAAAGGATAGTGTCACAATACTGGTTACGGCTTCTGAAAGATGTTTCAGGGATATTTTATCCACACTCCCCACAAATTGCTGCAACCTGTTCAAAGGGGACTCTAGAAAAAACGAGTTGAGAACCAGGTTAAAAACGACAAGCGTTAAGATGGAAATCAAAATATACTGCCATAATTTCTTTTTAAGCAGAATCTTAGGTACAAAAACCAAATAGTTGAGATAGGTCAGGCAAGGAGTGAGTAGAACACGCGGAAGAAAGCCTACCTGTATGGTCCCAAATTGCGCAAAAGTGACCGCCATTGGAAATGATATCAAGCAAAACCAAATAATGATATGAACATAAACCTCCTTTATCCGCAACATATCTATATCAAAATTACAATCAAAGTTTGGAATCTTCTTGCTGGGATACTTCCATAACGTAGTCCAATTCAGATTTAGTAAGTACAGGAAGTTGTTCATTTCTAATTTTTTGTAATACTAGAGCACCCAGAGCTTCGGCCGTCTTTTTGTTCGGAATGGGTTGTTTTCCATTCACAATGGGCATTATTTTTTGGCGGACCAAAATATTTTTCCGCGCATAAATGGAATACATCCACCCCTCATTTTCTGGATTTCTTTCCACTATTAGATGTAACCCATCTTTTGTTGTTGAAGCTTCCTTTTTTTCATGCACCATTAAAGCGAAAACCCCAATGGCGATGAGCATGCCTAGCACCAAAATCAAGCCTGAACCCATCGCCTTGGACTTTTTCTTTTTTTCAACGGTATAGGGACTAGTCGTCTTCATCTTCCTCTTCCAAAGGAAAGAACTCACGGTTGTCGTCTAGGTAAAGACTACCGCTTCTGCCTAAGGCCAAAAACGCTCTAGTGCCATCATAAAAACCAATACCTCCTTCTCTGGCTACACCTTCGTAAGCTGTTTTTTCTTCCCAGAGGTCCGTTGAAGGATTGTATTCCCATACGGAGCTTAATGCTCCTGTACCTCGATTTCCGGTCGCGATATAACCTTTTCCACCCATTGTAAAACCTACGGCATTGCTTCTGATAATAGTGTAATCATCGTCATCATCGATATCCAGAAGGGCAGTCCAAGTGTCTGAATCCAAATCAAATGCCCAGAAATCCGTTTGGTTTTGTCCATTGGATACACCAGTACCCAAATAGACCGTATTGCCAATGCTGAAGGTTGTGGCGTCGCGTCGTTTTGTTCCGCCAAAACCAACTAATTCGGTCCAGTCATCGGCAATAGGGTCGTATTTCCAAAAATCTTTTCTATCGTTGTCTCCATCAAAACCAGTACCCACGTAGCCCGAGCTCTGCGAACCAAAGCCTACCGCGCCACGTCTCGGGTTTCCTGCAAAGTCCGCGATTTGAACCCAAGTATTGGAACTCGGATTGTACTTGTAGAAATCAACAAGCTCATTGTCTCCATCAAACCCCAGTCCTACATACCCTTCGTCACCAATGGTAAAGGCTGTGGCTGAACTTCTTGGAATTCCAGGAAAGGAAGCTGCTTGCGACCAAAAATTCCCGTCCATGTCATATACCCAAAAATCACTTAAGTAGTCATCTCCGTCATATCCAGTACCCATATACCCATTATCTCCAAGACTGAAGGCGGCTGCGCTACTTCGGGGCGTTCCATCCAAAACGGAACGGTCTACCCAATTTCCGAGTTCTTCATCCCCATCATCATCCGAACAAGAGGTGCTTACTATTAAAAGCACCATCATAAGGCTCCATAGGATGTTTGCATTATTGCGTTTCGTTGTTAAATCCATGCTATCTATTTAAAATTGTATCGTATACCAATTGAAAAGTAAAGGGAGCTGTCGCTACCAAAATTGTATAAAGTCGTTTCGTTTTCATCCACAATCTCAAATTCATCTACCAACTGGTAACCGCCACTTAAGGTGGTAGTGAAATTCGGTTGTAGACGATATTTGTATTCCAATCCAAGTTCTTTTCCGTTTAGTATGAAAAAAGATGGGGTTTCGATGGTTTGCCCATTTTGAAACCAAGGACTGGAAATGTTGCTATAACTTCCATCAAAAGCACCACGAAGGGTCATGCTGTTCCTTTCGTTCCATGCGAGTCCAAACAAACTTTCAGGAAATCCTACGGTGACAAACCAGCCATTTCCCCAGGTCATCGCAAAGGATGCTGTAGGGAGTATTTCAGGTTCTCCAAAAAGTACGCTTCGAAAAACACCAATGGAAAGGGTTTGAGTTTTATCGTTTTGTCGCCAAGTTTTGGATAAGGTTGTTTCAAAAAGTCCATAAAAGTCATCTCTACTTAAGGCTTGCCCCCATGTCGTAGAGAGCACTGGGTTTGCCTTAACCCTCGCACTAAAGGAAGAGTCTATTTTCCTTTCGTAGTTCAGCGATAATCCTAGGGTATGTATTCGGTTGAGGTTGGATAAGGAGTTTAAATCCAAACCATCAAAAAAGGTGAATTCGCGATTTTGATAGGTCGCTTTTATCGCCAAGTTGTTTTTGCCTTTCCACAATTGTTGCCTAAAACTGGCATCGAGGTCGGATACTGTATTTCCGCCCAAGTCGGTAATCACCGAATAGTCCATACGGGCTATTTCGGTTTGCGCTTTTATCGATGCTATGAAAAACAACAAGGACATGAGTGTAAAAATTCGATTCAAATTGACTTTTGAGCCAAAACTATTCTGGGCGTTCCCTGAAGAGAAAAAAAATATACCAGTATGGTGGATGTACGGACCAAACCAAGATTTGTATCTACGAAAACCCTGTTTCAGCAAGACAGAGGGAATTGCATTCTTGGTAGAGGGAAATCACCGTTAGGTATAGTTTTCTATAGGGTTTGCAGCTGATTCGATTCTTTTGTCTCGGTTTGAAACCCAAAAACAAGAATGAAAAAACTATGCATTTCTTTAGGCTTGACTGCGTTGGTCGTAGCTTGTGCTGTAGATACTTCTGAAATACCAACCCTCGAAGTGGGGCAGGAGTTCGTGGATTCCAACGTTCGGGTCGTTACTACAGATACGTTTACAGTCGCCGTAACCACTTTCAAATTTGATAGTATCGTAACCTCAGGCACGGACCGGTTATTGATTGGCCAATATCCTGATGAATATTTCGGTCAGGTCAAGACCGCCACCTACATGGAACTGGCTCCGTTGACCTACTCCTTACCTTCTGATGCAGAATTGGATAGTGTAGGATTGGTATTGGGTTACGACAATTATTTCTACAATGATACCACGCAACTTTCAGTACTCAACATTCATGAGCTTAGCGATGAACTCCGTGTGAGCGATAATGTTTTCTATAATACTAGCAGTATTGATTTTGAACCCGTTCCAGTATTTAGCTATTCGTTTTTCCCCGAACCCATTGATGAAGATTCCTTGTTCATTAAGCTACCTATAGCATTCGGGACCGAGCTTTTCAATAGCATTCAAGAAAACACCATTAATTCCGTAGATGAATTAAGAGAATCCTTCAAAGGATTGACCATTCAACCTGGGGAAAGTGATGCTTCGAGCGTCATTGGCTTTTCAGCCAATCCGAGTCGAAGCTATCTCCGGTTTTTCTATAGTATTCCTGATGAATTCGATGATATTGAAGAGACCTATGATTTCGTGATTAGCCTGTCAGGACTTCCCAAAGTTTTTAACGCTATTGAAAGTGATGTGACAGGACTGCCCCTGGATACTTTGATTGATGAAGAAATCAATCTTCCCTCCAGTCAGTCCAACAATCGTGGTTACGTGCAATCCGGAATAGGGTATGTCACTCGAATTCAATTCCCAACCATAAAACAACTTTTCGATATTCCTGGGCAGGGCACCATATTGAGCGCCATACTCCAATTGAAACCTTCGCCAGGCACCTATACCGACCTTACGCCAATTCGGGATTCTTTGATTATCAATTTAATTGACCAAAACAATCGAATCACGGAGCGTCTCTTTTTTGGAGGCGAACCTGTCTACGGAATCATCAACGAGCAGCTGGAGGAATTTGATGAGTTGATTTATGAAATTCCCATTGGCGTTTATATCGACCGTGAATTGAACGAAACCAACGAAATCGATGATGCCTTTGTGGTGTTTCCCCCAGAATTCGGACGCGGCGTAGACCGTATCCTTTTAGAAGGAGAGAATAGCGAAGACTTTCAGGCAAAATTGATATTGACCTATGCCATTTATGATGATGAAAATGAATAAGCAAATCTCACTTTTCATAGGAATTATAGGTCTACTATCCTTTACCAGCAGCATAGCGCAGACCAATCGGTTGACAGGTTCTCCTTATTCATTGTTCGGTTTGGGTATTGAAACCGGGTCCAATGTTGGAAAAAATGCCGCATTGGGAAGAGCTGGATATGCTCTTTATGGACAAGATTTTATCAATCTGGAAAACCCGGCATCTTTTGGAACCCAAAGCAAAAATCGCTTCATATTCGATATAGGATTTTTGGGAGAGTTGAGTAGTCTGGAAAATGCGAACACAGAAGAGAATCGTTTGGCCAGTAACTTTTCCAGTCTGGCATTTTTGGCTAGCGTAGATGAACATTCCTCTTTCGGACTCTCCCTAAGTCCTTATTCTGATGTGGGGTATTCGCTGGTGGGTATTGAGAGTAACGTAGAAGGGTCGTTTGACCAATTTGTGAGCAATATTTTTGGAACGGGCGCCTTGAACGGCTTGACTTTAAGTTACGGGCGCAGTTTTTGGAATCGCATCCGCTTGGGAGCAAAAGTCACTTATTTATTCGGAAGCATCGAAGAAACAGAAGCTGTTTTTGCCGGAATTAGTGGCCTTACCGTAGTTGAAGAAAGTAGCTACCGAGGTCTGCAATTGGGGCTTGGTCTACAAACGGATATCGCTTCTTATCTGTCCTATGGGTTTACCGTAAACTTTCCGACCGAACTCTCCGGAAACCAAGACCGTATCGTTCAAAAAACATTGGATTTGGTACAAAGTCCAGTTGAATCTGAAACGGATATTGATTTAGACCCTTTCGATTTGCCCTTTGAAATCAACAATGGCATTTTGGTCAAACCGTGGCAACAATTATCCCTTAATCTGGATTACAGTTTGAAATTCTGGGAGGCTACCGGCCAAACCGATAACGTTGGGGATTTTATCAATCAAAGTGTTTTTTCTGGCGGAGCTGAATTTATAGCTAACCCAGAGGGATTCAAATACTTTCAAAGAGTACAGCTTCGGGCGGGGATGTTTTACGACACAGGGTATTTATCCATCCGCGGGGAAGATATTTCCAGCACGGGATTCTCTTTTGGGATAGGATTCCCGTTGAGCAGAAGAACGGGTTCTAGAATCAACCTCTCCTACACAAATATCGCAAGGGGTAGTACCAATGGTATTTTGGTTGATGAAAATATCAACTCGGTAAACCTCAATATCACCCTCAAAGATATTTGGTTCCTGAAGCGAAAAATTGACTAAAAAGTATAGACGAACTATGAAAATGTATGGACAAACCAAAGATTTAAAAACATCGGCAATTTGCGTGAATTGGTCTTTGATTCAAGGGGTTAGGTATATTTTGTTCGGTTACAAGCGCTTCTTCAAACTAGCTTCGTTTTTGAAATTTAAAAACATGAAATACTACACACTTCTTTTGTCTTTTTTGTTGACCCATTCCCTTTCAGGACAGATGGCGATGCTGATGGGTAACCCAAGAGAAGTAGAACCCTTATCCGTGGATTACGGCGTGATACCTGACCTTGGTGGAACTGAAATAGCGAGATATCAGATTGGTGCCATGTTTGGTAAAAAACTAGGCAAGGGTCGTCTGGGAATTGGTGTAGGGTATCAATATCTGGATTTCACCTTCGATGAAACCACTAACCTTCTGGATGTATCGAGCTATGCTCAAATGCACATCATCGGAACCAATGTCTCCTATTTAAGACCCTTGAAAAATAATTGGGGACTGATCGTCATGGGAGGTGCTTCAATCATGTCCAATTTAGACGATGGAATCACAGGTGAAGACTTTGTTTTCAATACCCTTATCGGTGCCAATAAACAATGGGGTGACCACAATAAAGGTTCCAGTCTGTTATTTGGACTCTTGTATGGTACCCAGTTTGGTGAACCTACGATTCTTCCCGCAGTAGCTTTTCGACAACAATTGAATGAACGCTGGAGCTACTCTTTGGGACTACCTATCACTGGAATCAACTTTCAGTTTCACCCAAAACACCGCCTTTCGGCCTTGGCATCACCCCAAGGAATATTTGGTAACAACTCTAGTGAAGTAGCGGTAGATGGAAATCGTATTCTGAAGGATACAAAACTCCAATTCAATGGAATCAACACCCGCTTGGCATACCGCTATCATTTCGCCAAACATCTAGCATTCCTTACCGAGGTAGGATTTGTGCCTGGCGCTACGCTAAAAATCTTGGATAACGATAATGAAGAAATATATGATTTTGACCCAGGTAGTGGAGCCTATTTCAATTTGGGTCTCCGCTTCGTATTGAACCCTCAAAATCTAAAACAAAAATCACAAAAACCCGATTGATATGAGAAGTAAAATGTTATTGACCTTAAGCTTATTTTCCTTGGCCGCCAGTATGGGCTTTGCACAGAAAATGGACCCCGATAAAATGGCAAAATACCAAACCGATTTAATGGTGAAAGAGCTTGATTTGAGTGAGGTGCAACAAGAAAAGGTAACCAAGTTGAATGAAAAATACTCGGTTAAAATGGCCGATTTGATGAATCGTGAAGGTTCGATGCTCGGTAAGATGGGAGAGATGAAAAGCATCAAAAAAGAGAAAAATGCTGAGTTGGAAAAAGTGCTTTCCAAAGAGCAAATGAAAAAGTTTGAAAAAGAACTCGAACCTGAGATGCGCAAGACCATGCGAAAAAAAATGAGTTAACATGAAAAAAGTCCTTCGGATTGTTTTGGGGATAGCCATTGTACTGGTGGGTGTCGTCTTATTTACGGTGATGGCGCGGCAAAGACCGCCTATTGCAACTTCGGAAGAAACAGAGATACCCTTAGTTTCGACCAGCTTGGTATCCCCGAGCAATCTACCGTATGTGATTGAGGTCACTGGAATGCTCAGTGCAAAAAGAAAGATTGAAGTTTACAGCGAAGTACAGGGACTTTTGCAATACGCCAATACTCCTTTCAAAGTTTGAAATAGTTTTGGTAAAGGACAAGCTTTACTTCGCATCAATAGCAACGAATACGGTGCGCAGGTACAATCCAATAAGAGTGAGTTGGTCAATCGCATTGCAGCCATGCTACCCGATATGGAAATTGAGTACCCAGAAGCATCCAAACGTTGGGAAGCTTATTTAAACGATTTTGACATGCAGAAACCGCTAGCCGCATTGCCTGAACCTCTGTCCAATGCAGAGAAGCTCTTTGTAACGGGCCGGAATATCTATCAACAGTACTATAACTTGAAAAATCAGATGGAACGCCTTGCCAAGTATACCATTCGTGCACCATTCACTGGGGTACTTACGGAGGCGAATGCCAACGCAGGCACATTGGTGAGGAGTGGACAGCAACTTGGAGAGTTTATTGACCCATCGCAGTATGAAATTTCACTGTCCATTCCTGCGCAAGCCAACTCTTTTATAGCAGCAGGCAAAACCGTCATGCTTCAAACCTTGGACGGTAAATCAACTTATGAAGGAAAGGTAGTACGGACCAATGCAAAAATTGATGATGCCACGCAAACCATCTCGGTGATCGCAGAAGTTTCCCATCCTGACTTAAAAGCCGGACAATATCTCAAAGTATCTATTTCAGGCGAGCCGCTGGAGCAGGTAGTGCAAATTCCTTCCAATCTCATTGTGGAAAACAACATGGTTTATGTTGTGCAGGATAGCACCTTGACCTTGAAAGAAATCATTCCCATAAACTATGTGGGAGACAGTGTAATGGTGAGAGGTTTTGAGCCACAAACGGTTTTAGTAAACCAATTGCGCGCTAACGCCTATCCTGGTCAAAAGGTAACCTATTAAGCAACCAGCTATGAAGAAGTTTTTAGGTTATTTCATCAAGTATCCTGTTGCTGTCAACATCTTTATCGCGGGCTTTCTCATTTTAGGATATTTGTTATTCAGACAGTTATAGTCCTCAATCTTTCCCTTATCTGACCCGAGTATTATCAATATTTCGGTGTCTTTTCCTGGGGCGTCCCCTCAGGAAGTAGAGGAAGGTGTTGTGGAAAAAATCGAACGAAACCTTAAAGGTATTGAAGGTGTAGACCGGATTACCTCGGTTTCCAAAGAAAACGTAGGTACCGTAAATGTTGAAATCCTTCTGGATTTTGACATTAACCAGGTACTAAATGAGGTCAAAAATGCAGTAGACAAAATTCCTTCATTTCCCTCGGGTTCCGAGCCACCAGTAGTAGAAACCATAAAACCGAGTAGGGCC
>CALBPG010000136.1 GCA_937899065.1 uncultured Allomuricauda sp. | reverse complement strand
CATTGGACAGTTTCTCTTTATGGTCTTCCAAGAATTCCCCCAAGCTGTCACTTCCTACTTCTTCTTCACCTTCAATCATGAATTTCACATTGCAGGGCAGTTGATTGTTTTTGATCATGAATTCTACCGCTTTGACATGCATGAACATCTGTCCTTTATCGTCGCAAGCCCCTCGGGCAAAAATGGCGCCTTCCGGATGGATTTCGGTTGCTTTGATAACGGGCTCAAACGGAGGAGACGTCCAGAGTTCTATTGGGTCTGGCGGTTGCACATCGTAATGACCATAGACCAAAATAGTGGGTAAGTTAGGGTCTATTATTTTTTCAGCATAAACCACAGGGTATCCTTTGGTTTCGCAGATTTCAACAGCATCGCATCCAGCATCCTCGAGCGATTTTTTCACCATATTGGCCGTTTCCATAACATCTTGTGAAAAGGCAGTGTCGGCACTAATGGAAGGAATTTTTAGCAGTTCAATAAGTTCGTTTACAAATCGGTCTTTGTGTGTATTGATGTAGTCGGTAAGGTGTTCCATGAAATATGTTAAAAAGGACACTAAAAGTACAAAAAACAAGTTTTTGAAAAGAGCGATTCACAAATCCGAAAATTGGATTATATTTGCATCCCGAATTTATTCGGTACCTAAGCGGATGTGGTGGAATTGGTAGACACGCTAGACTTAGGATTAAACCAAATAAAAGTTCTTAAAATATTGAAAAAGCGGGCGTGGTGGAATTGGTAGACACGTCAGACTTAGGATCTGATGCCGCAAGGTGTGGGGGGTCGAGTCCCTTCGCCCGCACGAAAAGCCGAAGAGAAATCTTCGGCTTTTTTATTTCAATATTTGACCTTAAAATTGGACGGGTACAACATAGGTACAACATTTTTGGTTTTTTTCTTCCTTACTTTATTTCCAAATCTTTTACTTCCATTTGTTATTATTTCATATTTTTTCTTTCCTCATTTCATAAATTTTGATGAATTGATGCCTTAATTAGGAGTTTTATCATACAATATCTACGCAAGTTAAACTCGTAAAATACTTCCATCAAAAGACTACGGCATAAAGCCACTACTTTTTCCTATACTCATTTATTCCGTTTCCTTTTGAGCTAAGATTTTAGCTTCCGTTTGGTTTCTGCTCAAATATTGTTTAATCAAAAATATGAGTATTATGACAACAAAAGCGAGTACCTCAAGAAAGCGCAGAAGCACAAAGTCTACTGCCAAAACTGAAGTGAATAGAAAGAAAATACCAGCACTTCAAATCCAAAACTTGGCCATCGGCAAAATTAAGCCTGACCCAGACCAACCAAGAAAGACCTTTAATGAAAAGTTATTAAATCAACTTTCCGAAAGCATAAAAGAACACGGTGTGCTGCAACCCATTACCGTGAGACAATTGAATGGACATTATGTTATCGTTATGGGTGAAAGACGTTATCGTGCCAGTATGTTGGCAGAAAAGAAGACGATTCCATGCATTGTTAGAGAATATGAGAGTGCTGATGTATTAGAAGTTCAAATCATCGAAAATCTGCAACGACAAGATGTTGAACCTACCGAAGAAGCTGAAGCGATAGCCTATTTGTCCGAAAAGCATTCCCCTTCTGAAATCGCAAAGCGTTTAGGCAGAACGGATAATTTCGTGAGACAACGGCTGAAGTTGGCAGGACTGATTGAAGGTTTCAAACACTATGTGCGAAACGGTCAAATGACTCTTACTCTGGGAATAGCAGTTGCACTTTTTGAACCAGAAGAACAACAGATGATGCTTGAGACCATTGGTGATAATTTCAATGCCAATAAAATCAATAGGATGATTCAAGACCAGACGTTTGATTTGGAAACTGCACCTTTTGACGTTTCAGATAAAAAACTGATACCTAAAGCTGGTGGCTGCGGTGACTGCACTTTCAATGCAGCCAATCAGGGTAACCTTTTCGGTGATGGTAAAATGGTCTGTACAAAAGCAGCTTGTTTTGAAACAAAGAAGTCAAAGTCACTTCTGAACCTTATTGAAAAATGCAAAACGGATAACATTCTTCTGATTCCTGAAATCCGAAAGTATTGGATTGATGACGAAAATAATCAAGCTGTTATTTCACTTTTAGAAAGTAAGGGCTTGAAGATTCATCTATTGGACGATGTTGAAATCATCGAAGAACCGTTAAAACCAACATTGGATTCCGTCAAGAATGAACATAAACATTACAATTATTCTGAAGAAGAATTAAAAGCTGAATTTCAAGAAGCTATCGAAACTTATCAAGAAGCGTTAGGAAAGTTTAAATCTGCTGAGGCAAATGACTTTAAAGAAGGTATTGTATTCCATCCTAAATCCTATCAAAGTAAGGAAGTTTTCATTAGAATTATCGAAGCGTCTGAAACTGAAACAAGTCCTAATTCGGTTTCATATGACAAGAAGAAGATGGCAGATTGTACACCCGAAGAACAGATTCTCAAAATCAATGAGCGTGAAATGCGGAAGAAACACATTGAGAACAACAAGCAATTTGAGGAAGTGGTACAGATGGTTCGTGAAAAGGATTATATCAATACTAAGAAAACGCTTTCGGTTGATGAATTGGTTGCATTCTCGATGTCACTATTTGAAAACAATGTTGATTACGTAGGTCGTCAAAAGCACTTTTCCAAATTTTTAGTAGGGACTTCTAAAATGACAGATGTTGGAATAGTTGAACATTTCAAGAAGAATTTCAAAAAGGATATCTTCCACAAACTGATTCGCTATATGCTGACAAGACAAGTTCATTTTGGAGAAAGCAATCACATCAATAATCTGACGAATATTTCATTTTACAATGCAATGCAGGGTTACTATAAATCTAAGATTGCAGACATTGAAAAGACATACACCGAAAAAAGGAACAAGCGTGAAGCACGTTTGAAAGAGCGCATCGCAGTTCTTGAAAAGAAATTTCAGGAATTGAACGATTAGCTTTTGTTGTTCAAAGAAGAGTCGGCATTCGTGTCGGTTCTTCTTTTTTTATTCTAAACTTGAATTAGATTGATTCAATCAATACACCGCAAAGATAAACTTGTAAAATACACCCATCAAAAGACTACGGCATAAAGCCGTTGCGCTCATTCCTTCACTAATTTATTCCGTTTCCTTTTGAGCTGTGATTTTAGCTACCGTTTGTGTGCTGCTGAAATATTGTTTAATCAAAATCTCAGCATTATGGAAGACGTATCCAAAAACCAAAATATTTCCATTCAGGAAGCAGAAGAACACTACCAAGCAAGTAAGAAAAACTATTGCATTGAAGGTAGTGAAAGCCATTTGGCCTATTACCGAGAAAAGTTCCCTCAGCACTATTCAATTTTACTAAATAATACTTCACCTAAAACCGTACTAAATGGAAAATGACACAACATCACAGCTCGATTTTGGATTCGATTGTCCGCCATTACCAGAAAAAGTAATGGCAAAGGAATCCAATAAAAAGAAAAGCAAAGATTTTGTTTTTGACCTTATGGATTGTATGACCAGTCCAATCATAGTTTTTGAATCTGCTTGGAAAGATAGTATTCCCGAAGAGATGCTTAAAAATGTGAAACTCTCAAGAATTGTCTCATCAATTCAGAACGAAGAAATGGCTACCTATACCGAAGCTTTAGTATATATGATGCCCAGAACATACGAGGCACCTTTGCCAATGGAATGGATGAACATTTATACCTGGTTAGGATTGCAATATGCTTCACAATTCAAAAATATAGAACAGGTGGAAGCTGCTTTAGAAATTGCACCAAATGAACTGTCCGATTATGAATAGGGTCTTTTGAACAGCCTTAGAAGATGGATTTACCATAAAAGGCGAAAAGCTTTGAAGCTAAGTTTGAAGACTATAAAGCCGAAAACTGACAATGATGCAATAGTTAAACAAAATATACTTTTTTAAAATTTAGGTTTTCCGTATTGATTTCAAAAGACTTTTTGGATAACCATGTTTTAATCTACAACTTGTTTTATTAACACCACTCAGCACATTCCCCTTCATTCCACGGTTTCCTTCTGAAAAAATCAGGAAACCACTACACTTCGGGAAAAGAGCTTCATTAAACAATCTTGGACACAATCCCCAATTTTAGCTTTCCATTCCGCTAACCCTTCCCGCTTGGGCTGGGAAGGAACGCCTGTCCTGAGCGAAGTCGAAGGGCTTCATTCCTGAGCCAAAATTGGGAATTAAGTCCGCCTTTTCAGCGGAAAGCCATCGCCTTGATTTTCTTAACGGTATTTATGGCAAGGTCTTCTTGAGACCTTGCTCGAAAATACCTAAAAACCAAACCGCTGTCTTACACATTTTAAGGGGTTTATAATGGATAAAGCCTTTGTTGTTTTTCGGGGCGTCGAAAAACAGGACGCGCATAACCAATTCTAGATTAAACCCAATCGCTCACTTCGCTTAACTGTCGGTACGCTCAGGTCGCAACCGGCTTTAAAAGAATTGCTAATGCCCTTATGGAACTTGTCAAGACCAAGACAGGTTTCTGTGAAAAATAAGGTATCTACTTCCTTGAAATTCCTAGGAATTTACTACGTCGCAGACACACCTGATTTTCCCCATAAAGTCTTGACAAAACCCACCTCACCCATTGGTGCCTTGCACGGAAGAAATCAAACAAACACCCCTTAAAATTTAATCACAGTTTAATGGAAAAGGGAAATATTAATCTTTAAATCTTTAGTTATGAGTACGATTAAAAATCATGTACAGTTAATTGGAAATGTTGGGCAAGAGCCAACCATTACAAACCTTGAAAGCGGAAAGAAAGTAGCCCGCTTTTCACTCGCTACCAATGAGAACTACAAAAATGGTAATGGCGAGAAACAGACGGACACCAACTGGCATACTATTGTTGCCTGGGGAAAGACTGCGGAAATTGTAGAAAAGTACGTAGTGAAAGGAAAAGAAGTAGGTATTGTTGGAAAGCTGAAAACAAGAACCTACACCGCTGATGATGATACCCAAAAGTACGTCACAGAAGTCGTTGCGAATGAACTCCTATTAATGGGTTCAAAAGACGACAAGAAATCAAAAAGAAAGAGGGCGTACCCGTCGAAAAGATGCGCCCTCTTTTTCATTATCCAAACTTAAATTTAATGAACAATGAAAGTACAAGTTAGCGAAATCAAAGAAGGATTGCAACATTTTCATGGAACGGAAATGTTCTATTCTATCCCATTATTAAAGACACGTTTTACAGATGGCTTAAAATATCTAGCAAACGTTGCAGATTGTTTTTGGCTC
>CALBPG010000135.1 GCA_937899065.1 uncultured Allomuricauda sp. | reverse complement strand
GAAAGTACTTTGAATACCGCCACTAAAGAGTGTTATCAATACGGCCCCTACCATCGCCAAAATGGAAGTGACGTTATAGGTAATGGTAAGGTTGTCATGCACCTTAAAGGCAAAGGTGTTTATCAAGTTTAAGAAGGCAAAGCCAAAAAACACCCAGGGAATTACACCTTGTATATTCAAAGCGAACAAGCATACTAGACCGAAAATAATCGCGAAAATCGCAGAACTGTAGTTTACGCTAAACACCAGTTTAATTTTATCCTGTAAGCGATATGTATCCTTACTGGGTATCTTCATGAAATTGGTTTGCCGCTGTGATTTCTCCACCTAGAGGTTGTCAAATTGGATAGCTAGAGTATGAGTCGTGGGGTAATTTGTTCGTAAAACTAACCTATGTTGCCGAATAAATCAAGCTACCTGGGTCTTTTGACTGACCCAATTGGTATTTTCCAATTAATCTTCAACAATAACCCACTCGCCCTTATCAATAAGTGGTTCGGCTTGTTTGAATTTCACAACTTTACTTTCTCCAGACATGACGTTTTTGATAGTAACCCGTTCGTTTCGCCCAATTTTAGGCTTTTCCCTCGTAATGGTTTCAGTAATCTGGGGTCTTGAACGTTGGGTTTGGCCTGCTGCACGGTTTTGTGCTGCTAGTTCATCGCTGTTGGGAATTTCTTCTTTAGAAGTTTGTAGTTTTTCTTTAGGTCTGCGTTGGGAGCGTGCCTCTTGAATCTGGTTCTGGTTTTCGGTGGGCAGCTCTCCTTTGAATAAGAAGGAAATGATTTCTTTGTTGACTTTGTCAATCATTTCCTTAAAGAGTTCGAATGCCTCAAACTTGTAAATAAGCAAAGGGTCTTTTTGCTCGTGAACCGCAAGTTGAACAGATTGCTTCAACTCATCCATTTTGCGAAGGTGCGTTTTCCAAGAGTCATCGATAATCGCCAAGGAAATATTCTTCTCAAAATCAGTAATCAATTGTGCCCCTTGGGTTTCATATGACTTTTGGAGGTTGGTGACTACATTCAGGCTTTTTATACCATCTGTGAATGGTACTACAATGCGTTCGAAATTATTGCTGCTGTCCTCGTAGACGTTTTTGATGACCCGAAAAGCGATTTCCGCACTGCGTTCCATCTTGCTTTTGTAGAAGTCGTAAGCCGCTTCGTATACCTTTACAGCGATGTCTTGAAATGATAGTTTTCGAAACTCTTCTTCGGAAACTGGAGCAGTAATCGAGAAATACTTGATGAGCTCAAACTCAAAGTTCTTGTAGTCCTCGGCCATTTTGTTGGTTTCGGAAATGACTTCGGCCGTATCATAAATCATATTGGCAATATCGACTTTAAGTCGTTCGCCATGTAACGCGTGCTTTCTCCTTTTGTATACGACCTCACGTTGCGCGTTCATCACGTCATCATACTCCAAAAGACGCTTACGAATACCGAAGTTGTTCTCTTCTACTTTTTTCTGGGCGCGCTCAATGGATTTGGTCATCATGGAATGCTGAATGACTTCACCTTCTTCTAAGCCCATGCGGTCCATCATTTTGGCCACTCGGTCCGAACCAAATAAACGCATCAGGTTGTCTTCCAAAGACACATAGAACTGCGAACTACCCACATCACCTTGACGACCGGAACGTCCGCGTAGCTGCCGGTCTACACGACGGGAATCATGTCTTTCCGTACCAATAATAGCAAGTCCGCCGGCTGCCTTAACTGTATCACTTAATTTGATATCCGTACCCCGACCTGCCATGTTGGTGGCAATGGTCACCACTCCAGGATTTCCTGCTTCGGCAACAATATCAGCTTCTTTCTTGTGCAATTTGGCGTTCAAAACATTGTGAGGCACCTTACGTACGCTCAAAAGCTTGGATAACAGCTCTGAAATCTCAACGGAAGTGGTACCAATCAAAACGGGTCGACCTGCCTTTGAAAGCTGGGTTACTTCGTCGATAATGGCATTGTATTTTTCACGTTTGGTCTTGTAAATCAAATCGTGCCGGTCATCTCTGGCAATAGGACGGTTGGTCGGAATCTCCATGACGTCCAATTTGTAGATTTCCCAGAACTCTCCGGCTTCAGTCACTGCAGTACCCGTCATTCCTGCAAGTTTTTTGTACATCCGGAAATAGTTCTGGAGGGTAACCGTGGCAAAGGTTTGTGTCATCGCCTCGATTTTTACGTTCTCCTTGGCTTCAATGGCTTGGTGCAAACCATCAGAGTAACGTCGGCCATCCATGATACGACCGGTTTGCTCATCGACAATCATCACCTTGTTTTCCATGACAACGTATTCCACATCTTTTTCAAAAAGCGTATAGGCCTTTAAAAGCTGGGTCATGGTGTGGATTCGCTCGCTTTTTACGGCAAAATCTTTGAAAAGTACCTCTTTCAATTCGGCTTCCTTTTCAATTTCCAGACTTTGCTCTTCAATTTTGGCAATCTCTGCACCAATATCAGGCATGACAAAGAAATCTCGCTCCTTCTCACCAGAAAGGTAATCAACCCCCTTATCAGTCAATTCGATTTGGTTGTTCTTTTCGTCAATGACGAACAACAATTCCGCATCCACTTTGGGCATTTCACGGTTGTTGTCCTGCATATAAAAATTTTCGGTTTTTTGGAGTAGTTGTTTTACGCCCTCTTCACTCAAAAACTTGATTAGGGCCTTGTTTTTCGGCAAACCCCGGTGTACCCGTAGCAATTGGAAACCACCCTCTTTGGTATCCCCTTCTTTGATGAGTTTTTTGGCTTCTGCCAATACCCCGGTCAAATATTGCCGCTGTTTTTGAACAATATCGGACACTTTGGGTTTCAGGTCATTGAATTCATGACGGTCTCCTTCCGGTATTGGACCAGAAATAATGAGCGGGGTTCGCGCATCATCAATCAAGACGGAATCAACTTCATCTACAATAGCGTAGTGATGCGGCTTTTGGACCAAATCGTTTGGTGCATGAGCCATATTGTCCCGCAAATAATCAAAACCAAATTCATTGTTAGTACCGTAAGTGATATCGGCATTGTAAGCCGCACGTCTTCCTTCGGAATTCGGTTGGTGCTTATCAATACAATCCACGGAAAGTCCATGGAATTCAAATAAAGGACCCATCCAGGCGCTATCCCTTTTGGCCAAATAGTCGTTCACCGTTACCAAATGGGCACCTTTACCCGCTAGTGCGTTTAAGTACAGGGGCAAGGTCGCCACAAGCGTTTTTCCTTCCCCGGTTTGCATCTCTGCAATTTTGCCTTGGTGTAATGACACACCTCCAATGAGCTGTACGTCATAATGAATCATGTCCCAGGTTACCTCTTTTCCAGCGGCATCCCAAGAATTTTTCCAAACGGCTTTGTCTCCTTTTAAGGTGACATAATCCTTGCTTCCAGAAAGCATTCGGTCGAATTCTGTAGCTGTAACTTCGAGGGTTGTATTATGGGCAAAACGACTTGCGGTTTCTTTCATGACCGCGAAAGCCTCGGGAAGAATATCATTTAAGGTTTTTTCGGAGATGGTATATGCTTCTTCTTCCAGCTTATCTATTTCGCTGTAAATCTCTTCGTTTCTATCAATGTCCGTAGAGTTTTGAACCTCTTCTTTTAAGGCTTCGATTTGGTCATCCAACGCCTTACGGTCGGCTTTGATTTGTGCTTTGAAGCTTTCGGTTCGTTGACGAAGTTCATCAATGGACAAGCTGGTTAGTTCTTGTTCGTATGATTTGATTTGTTTTACCAAAGGCTGTAGCGCTTTGACGTCTTTTTCCGATTTATCCCCAACAAAAACCTTCAGTACGGAATTGATAAAACTCATGAGATGTTTTTCTTTTGATTAGCAAAAGCTGTTCCAACCCTAAAGAACGGGCAAACTTCTTTGCGAAGGTGTCAAAATTACATAAAAAAAAGCCTCTAGAAGAGACTTTTTAGTTCGTTTGTTTATTGAATATCAATACTCATCTTCGTTCCAGAGGTAGTCCTCTTCGGTAGGATAATCAGGCCAAATTTCTTCGATGGATTCATATACCTCACCGCCTTCTTCTTCCATGGATTGCAAGTTTTCCACAACCTCGAGAGGGGCTCCTGTCCTAATCGCGTAATCTATGAGTTCGTCTTTGGTGGCTGGCCAAGGCGCATCACTTAAATATGAAGCTAATTCTAATGTCCAGTACATAGTAACGGTTTGATTTTAAAATTTTTGCAAAAATAATTTTTAAACCCAATCTGCCAAGTAATTTTTAGATTATTTAAAAATTATTTTCAAATTATGTACATAGCAATTCAAATTTTTGTATTT
>CALBPG010000134.1 GCA_937899065.1 uncultured Allomuricauda sp. | reverse complement strand
GAAACCTGGGGCCCAACATGTACGCTTACGTGATGTCGGGCGGGAACCAAATCGCCATTATTGCCGAAAAATTGGCGCATACCATCAATCAAAACCAAACCAAGTGGCATTTAGCCCCTGCCATGAATGAAATTGAAAAAAGAGTCATTCGTTGGACGGCTGAAATGATGGGCTTTCCAAAAGATTCAGGTGGCGTATTGGTTAGCGGAGGTTCGGCAGCCAACCTCACAGGACTTACAGTGGCTCGCAATATTTTCTTTGAAAAAGAAGGAATCCGCAAAACCGGACTTTTCAATAGAAAGCCTTTTGTGGTATATGCTTCAGAAGAAGTGCACAGCTGCATGGATAAGAGTATTGAGCTTCTGGGTATAGGTTCGAATCATTTGCGAAAAATCAAAACCAACGAAACCTTTCAAATCGATACCATTGCATTACGCAATCAAATTGAAAAAGATTTGACCGATGGCCTACAACCGTTTTGTCTGGTTGGCAATGCTGGCACCGTAAATACTGGAGCTATAGATGATTTGGATACTTTGGGAGATATTGCCCAAGAATTCGGCCTTTGGTATCATATTGATGGTGCCTATGGTGCTTTAGCTGCCTTATTGGACAATCTAAAACCCCTATACAAGGGTATGGAAAGGGCTGACTCCATAGCGATAGACTTTCATAAATGGTTATACCAACCTTTTGAAGGGGGATGCACCTTGGTGCGGAATTGGGACATGTTGAAGCGTACCTATTTCAAAAAAGCAGCTTACCTCGATACTGAGCTAGCCAATGATGGCAATCGTTTGGAGTACAACGAGCATTATTTCCAGTTATCGCGAAATGCTAAGGCCTTTAAGGTTTGGATGAGCATCAAGGCTTATGGCATGCAACAGTTGAAGGCGATGATTCAAAAGGATATTGATTTGACCAACTACCTGAACAAGCAGGTCGGGAAGGCTCCAGATTTTGAGTTGGTTGCCGATTCGCATCTTGCGGTTTCTTGCTTTCGTTATGTAGGGAATATGACAGACAAACAAGAAATCGTAGAGTTCAACCGAAGGCTTATGCCGCAGTTAGAGAAAGATGGTCGGGTTTTTATCATGGGTACACAACTGAAAGGTGATTACGCTATTCGTGCTTGCTTTATCAACCATCGCAAAACAGAAGAAACCACTGATTATCTTTTAGAGGTTATACGAGAGGTGGCTGAAAAAATGGTATCTGTGGAACCTATTTTATCCAAAAAATGAATCGCGAAGACCTAATTATACTTTTTGACGACATCATTTCGGAGAATCCAAACTTTGAACGTAAAGGAAAGACTATGCCCTATACTTCCGCCAATGGGCATATGTTTTCTCAAGTGAACAAAGATGCGGAGCTAGGTATTCGGCTTTCGCCGGAGGACACCAAGGTTTTCGATGAAGCATTTGGTGCACAACCCTTTTTATCTTATGGCGCTACTATGCGTGAATATGTGCTTATACCGCAAAAGCTGCTGGAAAATCCACCCTTACTAGGTAGTTATTTGCAAAAAGGCTATGAGTATGTGATGTCTTTACCACCCAAATGAAAAAGACCACCTTTAACCGCCAAGAAATCAATTAAAAAGAAGATTTAACGTTCATAACTGATTACACACTACTAGTAAGTTTTTTCGCTATCCTTATGTAAACTCTATTGCTTGATGATGTAGTATTGCCTAGCTTAAATAGCAAATATTAAAAATCAAGTAAAATGAAAAAAGGTAAAAAAATTGGTTTAGCATTGAATAAGAAAGTAGTTTCAAATTTTCACCAGGAAAAGTTGAGAGGTGGTTCAAGCACTGATAGAGGTGCGACAGGTTCGGTAAATTGTGGAGGTACCGGTTCACCCGTTCCAACAACCAAATCTCAATGTTGCTACCTTTAATGGATTAATTAATCTCATTAACTGAAGATTCTTCAAAATTGCGCAATACAATCCCTTGAATGTTAAATGTCAAGGGATTGCTTTTTTTATCAAAAAAGTGCTGCCCGTACTACCCATTCAAAACATCGATTATTTCTTTTAGTCTTGCCTTATTCCTATTGGAAATACTGATTTTGGTGCCATCTTTCATGACGAGGGTTTCTTTTTTCAGGATGGCTTCAATATTCGTAATGTTGATGAGATGAAAGCGGTTAGCTCGGAAAAAACCTCTTCTCCGTAGTAGGTTTTCATAGAACTTGAGATTATTGGAACCCAGTTCAGGCCGACCTTCCTTAAAGTAAAACTTGGTGAAATTACCCTCTGAATTGCAGTATAGCACATCATTGAGATCTATGGCCAAGAAATCAAGTCCTGTATTCAAAAAGAACCGAGAATCCTGATTTCTAACAAAGCTTGACAAGTACTCTAGTTTTGACTGGTCATAGAAAAGATTTGCTTTTTGCACGAAGGCATCGATTATCCCGTCGAACTTTTGTTTGTCAAATGGCTTAATCAAAAAATAAAAGGCATAGTACTCCAGGGCCTGTAGCAAATATTCAGAATGTCCTGTCACAAATATGAGATGAAATGATTTTGTCTCGATTTCGTCCAGAAGGTCAAAAGCATTCTCTTGTCCTAGTTCAATATCCAACAATACCAAATCGGGCTGCGCTAACCTGAATTTCTGCAGTGCCATGCACTTGTCAGAAGCTTCAGCGACTAACTCCAATTGGTTGTGCTGACGAACTAGTTTTTTGAGATATTCCAGTGTTTCCTTGTCATCTTCTACGATTAAAGTACGTACCTTTTTAAGGTTCATCTTACGAATTGGGATTAAATGCCAACATCCAAGTTAAGAATATTCATTTTTCTAGTAGGAATATCCCAGCTAGCTAATAGTCAGTTCAATAAAACTTCGCAATTAGGAATAGATCTTTTTGCCAAGGATTGCCTTTCGTACAGAAATCCTAATCACCGCAAAAACTTGAAGCATCTGAAAATGCTACTGAAGCGCGACAGCACTCTATATGGAAAAGCGGAATACCTGACCAAATTGGGAACCTCTTATTTCGTGAAAAACCAACTGGATTCCGCCGCCATCTATTACCATGAGGCGATTGACCATCATAATAATTTGAAGTTAAAATACTATTTGGACGACAAGAGTATGAAAGAAGCCAACTATATGTTGGGCAGAATCTACTCCACCCAAAAAGACCCTGAAAAGTCTTTGAAACATGGCAACAGTGCTTTGTTTTATGAAAAGAAGTATCCAGACCAAAGATGGAAACCGTATTTGTTGAACTTAGTGGCTAGATGTCATCTTTCGCTAGGTAGTTATAGAAAAGCTGCAGAATTGTTGATGAAGGTGGCAGGGGACAGTTCGTATATGGCCTCTACTAGAAATAAATCTGCTGTTACTTTGCGATTGGGAGTTGTGTATTCCAAAAACTATTTGAACATTCCTGATTCTTCTTCTTATTATTTTAGAAAAGAGATACAATCTGCGTTACGCTCCAATGGCTTTCAAAACAACCTACCTTTTGCCTATGCTTATTTAGGCGCTTCTTATAAAGTACAGCATCAAGATTCTGCTTTAATGTATTATAAAAAATCCCTGGAAGCATTCGAACGGAATAGACCTTCTTTTGAGGGGCCTTATGAGCCTACCACCATTGAAGTATCCATTCTGGTGGTTAAAGCCTACGTGAGCCTTCAAGAGAAAGATTATCAAGAAGCTATCAAAAGTGCGCAGTCTGCAATTGGATTTTTGAATTCCATGTCTCGAAATACGGATGAACGGGATATGATTCTCGATGCCTATTCGTATCTGGTGGAAGCGCATGAAAAACTTGGAAATTATAAGGAGGCTAATTCTCATTTGAAATCAAAGGAAACGGTTCTCAAGGATTTTCATAAAAAGGAATTGGAATCCAAAATCGAAGATCTTACCGTCGAATATGAGACGAAGGAAAAGGTAGAAACCATTCAACGTTTGGAAACAGAAAAAGCGAATGTGGACCTTGCTTACGCCAAAAAAAGGTCGCAACTCTCCTTAAGTATTGTAATAGCAATTTTGATGGTAATATTTCTATTGGGTATTTTTCAATGGAGGAGTTTAAGGGGAAAACTGCAAAAAATATCCTTGGAACAGCGATTGCTCTTGTCTCAAATGAATCCCCACTTCATCTTTAACGTCTTGCAAAACGTGATATCCATGATTGGTGATAGGCCGGAAAAAGCACAAAAATTGACTTCGGCACTTGGAAAACTACTTCGGATGAACTTGCAGAATTCCAGAGAAGACTTTGTGGAAATGGGAGATGAAATCAAAACCTTGGAGTATTATATGGAAATTTACCAGCAAACAGTTGTTCCATTTAGCTTTAAAATAATTCTACCGGAAGATTTAGATATTGAATCCAACAGAATTCCTCCAATGATGGTACAACCACTAGTAGAAAACGCTATAAAGCATGGTGTGTCTTCTCTTAAGGAAAAAGGAAACATCATCGTCGAATTCAGCAAAGGCCTCAACGGGAATTTGATGTGTGCAGTAAAGGACAATGGAATTGGTTTTGTTGGCAAAAACAGTGAGCATCGCTCGTTGGGTCTTCAGATTCTATTGGAAAGGGCACAGAAGTACTTTAAACGCAAATCAACTGACTTTCTAAAATATAAAGACAAAAAGGACAACGCTGAAGGATACAATGTAGTATTGCTGCAGCTACCAATGCTTCAAGACTAAGATTATGGAATTATTATGCAATATTGTTGAAGACTTATTTACTGAAATACTGCATCGCGTGAACCTTCTACCACCCAAATAAAAAAAGCCGCTTAAAGCGGCTTTTTCTTTTATGTACGTCATGTTTTATGCTGTGGCTAAAGAACCTATCTTCTTTTTCAAAGAATCGAACATAATGGGCGTTGCAATAAATACCGATGAATAGGTACCCACCAAAACCCCTATGATCATTGCGAACATAAATCCGCGAAGGCTTTCTCCACCAAAAACGAAGATGGCCAACAGCACAATTAAGGTCGTCAAGGAAGTATTCAAGGTTCTACTCAAAGTACTGTTCAAGGCTTGATTGATGTTCTCGCCGTTGTTCCAACCCTTCAGGTTGACAATTTCACGAATACGGTCAAATACAACCACAGTATCGTTCAACGAATACCCAATTACGGTCAAGATTGCCGCGATAAACGCTTGGTCAATTTCCATATTGAAAGGCATGATTTTCCCTGTTAAGGAGAAAATACCCAATACAATCATCACATCATGGAATACGGCAATAACCGCTCCAAGGGAGAATTGCCACTTGCGGAAACGCAACAAAATGTACAAGAATACCACAGCCAAAGAACCAATAATGGCCAAGAAAGCGTTCTTTTTAATGTCATCCGCGATAGTAGGACCTACCTTCACAGATTGCAAAATACCTATTGACTTTTCCGAAGCACCCACAGTGAAATCCTCGAAAGAGGTACCATCTGGCAAGTACTTTTGAAGTGCAGTATAAAGCTTGTTCTGAATTTCATTATCCACTTCAATACCTTCTACATCTACTTTATAAGGCGTTGTTACCTTAATCTGGTTGGCTTCTCCAAACGTCTTTACATTGGTTCCGCTACCAAAAACAGTATTCAATTCTGAAGCAATCTCAGAAGGATTCACTGCATTGTCAAAACGGATTTGGTACGAACGTCCTCCGACAAAATCAACCCCTTGTTGTAATCCTGTAGTGAAAAGAGAGAAGGCCCCAACACCTACCAAAAGCAAAGAAATCACATATGCAATCTTACGTTTGCCCAGGAAGTTGATTCCCATATTTTTAAACAGGTTCTTGGTAATTGGCGTACTGAAATCGAGCTTTCTACCTTTTTTGGCGATATAACCATCAACCATCAATCGGGTAATGAAAATCGCGGTGAACAAAGAGGTAACAATACCTATCAAAAGCGTGGTCGCGAATCCTTTAATGGGTCCTGAACCAAAAATAAAGAGGATAATCGCAGTTAAACCGGTGGTGATATTCGCATCCAAAATAGAAGACAAGGCATTACTGAAACCATCAGCAACCGCTTGGGCTTTCCCTTTACCGCGAACCAATTCTTCTTTGATTCGTTCAAAAATCAGTACGTTGGCATCCACCGACATACCAATGGTCAATACGATACCGGCAATACCTGGTAAAGTCAATACGGCTCCAAGACTAGTCAAAACTCCAAAAATCAAAACGATGTTGAAAATCAAAGCGATGTCAGCAAAAATTCCAGCTTTGCCGTAGTAGAAAATCATCCATACCAATACAAAGGCCATGGCAATCAAAAAGGACATGAAACCACTATCGATAGCTTCTTGACCCAATGAAGGACCCACTACTTCGGACTGGATAATTTCAGCAGATGCAGGAAGCTTACCCGCTCTTAAAACGTTGGCAATATCTTTGGTTTCGTTTACGGTAAAGGTTCCGGTGATTTCGGAACGACCTCCGGAAATAGGCCCAGATGAAACCCCAGGAGCAGTGTATACTTTATTATCCAGTACGATAGCAATACCGGTTTGGTTATTGAAGGCATCACCTGTCAGACGCTCCCATTCCTTAGCACCTTTAGTGTTCATAGTCATGCTCACCGCAGGTTTGTTATATTGGTCAAAGGTATCTTGAGCATCAGATACTACGTCTCCACTAATGCGTGGTACACCATCTCTATCGGATTTCAACGCATACAATTCGGCAACTTCAGCTTCTTTCGAAGGACGTTCCCATAGGAATTTGGCAAATTGGATATCCGCAGGCAACAATCTTCTTATTTGCGGCATTCTCAAATAGGAACCAACTTCAGCGGTATCGGCAATAGCCGCTCTAGCAATGGCAAAACTATTTGGACTTGCTGGCAATAGTTTACCCATCAAAGGGTTCACGTCATTTGCCAAATCCAATGAATCTTGTGCAACGTCAGAAAGTAACGAATCAATCTCAATCTCTGGCGTAGCGAGGGCAGAGGAATCTTGTTCTGCAACAGGCTCTAGAATTTCTTTCAAGCGTTCGTTGGCACTGATAAAGAAAGACCCTAGGCTTTGGTTGCTTTGTTTATAGGTTTCCCAGAACTCCAATTGTGCAGTACTCGAAAGTAGCTCCTGTGCTCTTGCAATGTCACGCGCACCCGGAAGCTCCACCAAAATACGTCCGGAATTTCCTTCTCTTTGAATGTTTGGTTGGGTTACCCCAAAACCATCAATACGTTCCCGGAGTACTTCAAAAGCAGAAACAATAGACTCATCAATTTTTGTTCGGATAACGGGTTTTACCTCATCATCAGTCATCTGGAAATTGATGGCATCGCTCAAACCTTTATTGGCGAAAATATCAGGAGAGGCCAATTTGGTATCTCCTTTAATTTGGTCAAAAGCTTCAAAGAAAAGCTCCAAATAGGTTTTATCGCTATCCTTGGAAGCTTCATCGGCATCAGCGATGGCTCTATTGAAGACAGGGTTTTTGGTATTGTTGGCAAGCCCTTTTAAGATGTCTTTTACCGAAATCTGTAAGGTAACGTTGATACCTCCTTTAAGGTCCAATCCTTTGTTTAGTTCTTTCTTCTTTGCATCGTCATAACTCGTGAATCCAAAGACGGAAGTCGAGCCGATGGAATCCAAATAAGATGCTTCTAACGCTTCACGCTTCGCAACATAATCCTCTTCAGCCTCTGAAATTTGGCTCACTGCAAATACTTCGGCATCCTTTTCCAACTTGCTTGTGATGAAAGTGTAGGAGAGCTGGTAGATGCTCACCACACCAAAAAGGATAGCAAAAAGCCTTATAAGTCCTTTATTTTGCATTGATTATTAAAATTTTAGATGTTTTCTTAAACAGCGTGCAAATATATCATTTCCCTTCGAGAATTGATTATAGATTTTATTGGAATTGCACTGCCATTCGACAAGGGGCAGAATGAAACGAAAATTGCCCTTTCGGGTCAGGCTGGAAATCTTAATCGAAAGGATTTCTTTACCACTAGTTCGAAAGGGCAATCTTTATATAAGATTAACTACTACAATTGCAGCAAACCATTGGTTTTAGAAACACCTTCAGCGCTTTCTTGCATCTTCGCTTTTTCGGCATCGCTCAATTCAATATCAACGATTTTCTCAATCCCGTTTTTCCCTAAAATAACAGGAACTCCGATACAGATATCGTTCAAACCGTACTCGCCTTCAAGCATAGTAGAACATGGGAACATCTTCTTTTGGTCACATGCGATGGCTTGTACCAGACCAGAAACGGCAGCACCAGGCGCATACCAAGCACTTGTACCTAACAATTTGGTCAACGTAGCACCACCAACCTTGGTTTCTTGAACCACGTAGTCCATTTTGTCTTGTGAGATAAATTCAGAGACTTTAACACTATTACGGGTAGCATGACCAATAAGTGGCACCATGCCCTTATCACTGTGTCCTCCGATAACCATACCGTCCACATCAGAAATAGGAGCCTCCAAAGCCTCGGCCAGGCGATATTTGAAACGTGCACTATCCAAAGCACCGCCCATACCTATGATTCGGTGTTTCGGAAGGTCAGTGGTTTTGTGCACCAAATAAGTCATGGTATCCATTGGGTTACTCACCACAATAATGATGGTGTTGGGCGAATGCTCTAAAAGACTTTGTGAAACCGTTTTCACGATTCCCGCATTGATTCCGATAAGTTCCTCACGCGTCATCCCAGGCTTTCTCGGGATTCCAGAAGTAATTACAGCGATATCGCTACCTGCGGTTTTACCGTAATCATTGGTACTTCCGGTAATTTTGGTGTCAAATCCGTTTAAGGAAGCGGTTTGCATCAAATCCATAGCTTTTCCTTCAGCATATCCTTCTTTGATATCCAACAAAACTACTTCGGATGCAAAATTTTTCATTGCAATATACTCCGCACAGCTCGCCCCTACGGCACCTGCTCCAACAACGGTTATTTTCATGGTTTAGATTTTAATTTTTCTGATGCAAAAATAAGGCATTTGGCTTAGAAAACTTGTTTTTTAAAGGGTACAAGATGACATTGTGCAGCAAGACCAAAATGTTGTAAAATCCTCAAAAGTGTTAACAAAACGTACATTTTATCGAGTAAAATGCGCTTTTTGGAGAGATTGTAGGGTTTTTGTACAATAGTTCACTCGATAAGGTCGTTCTCCTAGTCCCAAATCTTATTGTAACGAGTTTGACCTATGAAGAAGCTCTTTTCTTTTTTGTCCATCGTGTTGTTGGTGGTGGTGAGCAATTGCTCTGACATTCCAGAAAACAACGACCCTATTTTAGGGGTTTGGACGAATTCCAACACTTTAGAAACAAATAGTAGGACCGCATCGATAACCCGCGAAGAGTGGATTTTCAATGATGTATACTTAGGTAGATACCAAGCCTATTCGAACAACGAATTGGTTTTTTACACAGACTTTAAATGGTCTAACGATAACGACATATATGTCATTACCTATACCGGTACTGATGTTGAGGAGGTAGCCGTAAGCCTCGTTGAAGAAGACGGCACGGACATACTTTCACTTACTAACGGAGCAGTTTTCGCTATTAGAGAGTAACGAAAACCTGCACTCTATGGAAATCTAGCGCCCCGCTCATTGAGCGGGGTGCTCTGCTTTTATCTAAATCCGAAATTCAATCCAAAAGTAAGGGTATTAAACTCACCCAAGTTGTATTCGGCGTTCAATCGGAAGAAACCTAATTTTATTTTGGCCCCTAAATTGGCATTTACACCACTAACATTCGTAGCAACCGTAAAAGGGTCAGTAACGTCTACGGATAAAAATGGACCGTTTGCTTCGTAGGTACCCAACACGTCAATGTCTGATTTCCCGGTAATATATCCCAATCCACCATAAAAGTTGATGACCGGAATCTTAGTAGTTGAAATCACCGCACTGATGTTCCATGACCGCATATTAGCATCAATGCGTTGGTTAGAACCGTCAATCACATTGGAATCGGTAAAATCGTATTCTCCGTTCAAGTTGGTGTATCCAATTACCCCAGAAATGGCGACCGGCCAAATTTTATCCGCAGGAAGTAATTTCGTGAACTCATACTGAATTCCCGCCCCAAAAAGACCAATTTCAGCATCATCATCAAATTTGATTTTGGGCAAGAAGCGCGCTTTCACTTCCAACCCTTTTACCAAACCTACCGCTGCTTGAATGTATCCTGAAGGAATAAAGTTGAAATCTTCTGAAGCCAAGCCTGATGGCAATTCAATTTCTTCTCGAAACAGACCATCTTCGTCTTCTACTACGATAACAACGCCTTCGATATCCCCTAAAGCTGTAGAAACGGACCTAGCTTGTCCTGGATTAACAACAAAATCTACGTTGTCATAATCCGCAGGGTCTAAAATAAAAGACTGTTTGTCATCTTTGTTTTTGAAACCGGTAATATTTCCCACAATGGAAATCTCAAATCCTCCCAAAGGTTTTGATTTTCCTGAATTGTACCACCCATTGGAAATACTATACACTGCAGATTCTGCCACAGGGGCAAAATATGCATTGGAAAAACGTTCTGCATCGGCAACACCTGCTACAAAAATGTCATTGAGGTCTTGCGATTTTACCATGCCGCTGAGTAGCAGACACAGTCCCAAAATAATTCGCTTCATTTTGTAAACTTTTTCCTAAAACTAAAAAACTCGCCTACTGAGGGCGAGTTTTTGTTGTAAAATAACGGTTAATTATGCATCAATGTTCGCATAAACGGCATTTTTCTCAATGAACTCCCTTCGCGGAGGTACTTCATCTCCCATCAGCATAGAGAAGATTCTATCGGATTCTGTTGCGTTTTCAATGCTTACTTGGCGTAAGGTTCTGAACTCTGGATTCATGGTTGTATCCCACAATTGTTCCGCATTCATTTCCCCGAGACCTTTGTAACGTTGGATACCTGCACCGCCATTCATGGATTCGATAATCGCATCGCGTTCTTCGTCGTTCCAAGCATACCGTTTTTTGCTTCCTTTTTTCACCAAATACAAAGGTGGAGTAGCAATATAAACGTGCCCGTTTTCGATAAGCTCGCGCATATACCGGAAGAAGAAGGTCAAAATTAGCGTTTCAATGTGGCTACCATCCACATCGGCATCACACATGATAACCACTTTGTGGTAGCGTAGCTTTTCAAGATTAAGCGCTTTGCTATCTTCTTCTGTACCAATGGTAACCCCTAAAGCAGTATACATGTTTTTGATTTCCTCATTTTCGAAAACCTTATGCTGCATGGCTTTTTCCACGTTCAAAATCTTACCTCTAAGCGGCAAAATGGCTTGGAAATTACGGTCACGACCCATTTTGGCCGTTCCGCCCGCAG
Source organism: uncultured Allomuricauda sp. (assembly GCA_937899065.1). Classification (GTDB taxonomy): domain Bacteria; phylum Bacteroidota; class Bacteroidia; order Flavobacteriales; family Flavobacteriaceae; genus Flagellimonas. The sequence continues at coordinate 23,993 of CALBPG010000134.1, read as the reverse complement.
AATCTCCCTCAACAAGGAACAACTCGCAGTTTTCTGGGTTTTGGTCAGAACAATCCGATAATTTACCGGGTAGACCACCACCTGTCATTGGATTTTTACGCTGTACCATCTCACGCGCTTTGGCGGCTGCATGTCTTGCTTGAGCAGCAAGAATTACCTTTTGTACCACCGATTTGGCATCATCCGGATGCTCTTCCAAGTAATTGGTCAACATCTCGGAAACCGCTTGACTTACGGCACTGGTCACCTCGCGGTTCCCCAATTTGGTTTTCGTCTGGCCTTCAAACTGTGGTTCTGCCACTTTCACGGAAACAATTGCAGTCAATCCTTCCCGGAAATCATCTCCAGAAACTTCGAACTTCAATTTGTCAAGCAGTCCAGAGGAATCTGCATATTTTTTCAAGGTTGAAGTAAGACCTCTTCTAAAACCGGATAGGTGCGTGCCTCCTTCATGGGTATTAATATTGTTTACGTAGGAATGTAAATTTTCGGTGTACCCTGTATTGTAAATCATGGCAACTTCAACCGGGATTCCATTTTTTTCGCCTTCCATGGAAATGACACTCTGGATAAGCGGTTCACGGGTTCCGTCCAAGAACTTGATGAATTCCTTCAATCCTTCGTTTGAAAAGAAGGTTTCACCAACGAATTCTCCTTTCTCATCCTTATTTCGCTTATCGGTAAGCGTTATGGTCACCCCTTTGTTCAAATACGCCAATTCGCGCATTCTATTCGCCAAGGTGTCGTAATTATATTCCCGGGTTTGTGTGAAAATCGTATCATCGGGAATAAACGTCACCACAGTTCCAGTGATATCGGTTTCCCCAACACTTTTTACGGGATATAGGGTCTTGCCCTTTTCGTATTCTTGCTCCCATATTTTGCCTTCGCGATGCACGGTAGCTTTTAGATGGTTGGACAACGCATTCACACACGAAACCCCTACACCATGTAGTCCACCAGAAACTTTATAGGAATCTTTATCAAACTTACCCCCTGCTCCAATCTTGGTCATGACCACTTCGAGAGCGGAAACACCTTCTTTTTTATGTAAACCCACAGGAATACCTCTACCATTATCTTGTACGGTAATGGAGTTGTCTTCATTAATGATTACGGAAATAGTATCGCAGTGTCCGCCCATGGCCTCATCAATGGAATTATCCACCACTTCATAGACCAAATGATGCAAACCTCGGGCTCCAACATCACCGATATACATGGAAGGACGCATCCGTACGTGCTCCATCCCCTCAAGGGCTTGGATACTATCCGCGGAATACTGATTTTTTTTAGCTTCTTCGCTCATAAATTAGTTCGTTTGCTATGAAAATTTCAAATCTTACAAATATAAGGAAAACCCAGCAAAATTAAGGGGTTGAGGGTATTTGAAGCGCTCAAGTTATTAACACTTTTCTGTGGAAAAACCAACATAGTGTGAGGCACTTCGAAAGCAGGGTTTTTCCATCAAAAAAGCCCCTAAAAAAGGGGCTTTTCCGACTAATTGAAAATGAAACAAAGCGTCACCTACCTACCGCTCTGTTTTTTGTGCGTGGCTATTTCACATAAGCATCCTCGTGCACGTGCGCCACGGCCCTTCCTGAAGGGTCATTCATATTTTTAAAGGCTTCGTCCCACTCCAAGGCAATTTTGGTGCTACAGGCCACTGAAGGCTCTTGTGGCACGCTCAACGCAGCCGCATCAGAAGGGAAATGTCCTTCAAAAATGGAACGATAGTAATATTCTTCTTTTGAGGTCGGGGTTTGAATCGGGAATTTAAAGCGAGCGTTTTCAAGTTGCTCATCCGATACTTCTTTTTCGACCAAAGCTTTCAAGGTGTCAATCCAACTGTAGCCGACCCCATCTGAAAATTGTTCTTTTTGGCGCCAAGCCACACTTTCGGGCAAGTAGGACTCAAAAGCCTTGCGAACGACCCATTTCTCCATACGTTCGCCATTAATCATCTTGTCTTTGGGATTGATGCGCATGGCGACATCCATAAATTCTTTATCTAAGAAAGGTACACGCCCTTCAATACCCCATGCTGCCAAAGAATTATTGGCTCGCAAGCAATCGTACATATGGAGCTTATCCAATTTGCGTACGGTCTCTTCGTGGAAATCTTTTGGACTTGGTGCTTTGTGGAAGTACAGATAGCCTCCAAAAAGCTCATCCGCGCCTTCACCGGACAATACCATTTTAATACCCATGGATTTGATGACACGGGCCATGAGGTACATGGGTGTTGACGCACGTACCGTGGTGATATCATAGGTTTCCAGGTTATAAATCACATCTTTGATGGCATCCAGACCTTCTTGGATGGTAAACTTTATTTCGTGGTGGATGGTTCCTATATGGTCCGCTACTTTTCGCGCCGCTGCCAAATCAGGAGAACCCTCCAAACCAACAGAGAACGAGTGCAATTGCGGCCACCAAGCTTCTTTGGTATCTCCGGATTCGATTCGCATTTGTGAAAACTTCTTGGCTACTGCCGACGTTACGGAAGAATCCAATCCGCCAGAAAGCAATACACCATAAGGAACATCCGACATCAATTGACGGTGAACCGCAGCTTCCAAAGCATCCTTAATTTCTTGAATACTCGTTTCGTTTTCCTTGACCGCTTCATACTCCATCCAATCCCGTTGGTACCATCTTTTGAATTCTCCATCAGAACTGTGTAAATAATGTCCAGGAGGAAACAATTCAATTTTACTGCAAACACCTTCCAAGGCTTTCAATTCGGAAGCAACATAAAAAGTTCCGTTGCGATCCCAGCCAATGTATAGGGGAATAAACACCATATGGTCTCGGGCAATAAAATATTCGTCTTTGGCCGCATCGTAAATCGCAAAACCAAAGATTCCGTTCATTTCATCCACAAAATCAGGTCACATCTCTTTATAGAGGGCCAAAATGACCTCACAATCCGATTGGGTTTTGAATTCATATTTTCCTTCGAATCGCTTCCGCAATTCCTGATGGTTATAAATTTCGCCATTGGCTGCCAAAACTAGCTGGCCATCATCACTGTATAAGGGTTGCTTCCCTGAAGTGGGGTCAACAATAGCCAAACGCTCATGGGCCAATACGGCTTTATCATTCGAAAAAATTCCGCTCCAATCTGGACCACGATGCCGTATTTTTTTTGACATCTCCAATAGTTGGGGTCTCAACTCTTCTGTATCTTGCTTCACGTCAAAAGCGCACACAATTCCGCACATATCTCTTTTCTTAATATCAATTAGTGTTACAAAATTCCATTCTTTCTTTTAATTATAAAACAAAAAACATAAAACCTATTTCAATTTGAAACTGTAAACCTTACTTTCTTATCTAACTTCAATACAGAACTATGTTTTGAAAAGATTTTGTTTCACTTTGAAAGGGTTGTTAAATTTTAACGTCTCTTTAGAAGTATAAGCTGGGGGAACGTCCTAGTTTTGAAACTTCAAAAACAACATCATGAAGAAAATTGTTCTTTTTATTTTATGTGCTTTATCTGTTGGGCTTACAACAGAAACCGTTGCTCAAAAATTTAGTGGTATGGACAAAAGTCCTGCCGATATTGCTTCTTACCCAACCAGTTATCGAGAGTCTGACAAATCAGTTCGTGTGATTTACAGCCGTCCACAATTGAAAGGTAGAACCCTTTCTGAACTGGCTCCTGCTGGAAAAGTATGGAGAACTGGAGCAAATGAAGCTGCCGAGATTACCTTTTATAAAGATGCCACTTTTGGTGGAAAAAGCGTTAAAGCCGGAACGTACGCTTTGTTCACTATTCCTGGTGAAAGTGAGTGGACCATCGTTCTGAATTCCAACTTAAACCAATGGGGAGCTTACTCCTATGACAGCGCTGCCGATGTAGTTCGTGTTACTGGTGGTGTTTCTTCCGATAGCGAGTCCTTGGAAGCATTTTCTATAGCCTATAAAGATGTAGATAATGGCGTACATATGATTATGGGATGGGGAACCACGCGTGTTGCGGTACCTGTGACATTCTAAACTAGTATAGAAGATATTTACGAAGGCGGGGAGCATTCCTCGCCTTTTTTATTTTATCTGCTTTCCTCCTAAAAAAACCTGCTCCGCTTCAAGGTTTGGAATCTGTTCTGCAGCAACCGTCATGATGTCATCACTTAAAATGATGAAATCTGCTACTTTACCTACTTCAATACTGCCCTTTTCGTTTTCCTCAAAACCTGAATGCGCTGCCCAAATGGTCATTCCGCGCAAAGCTTCTTCCCGCGAAAGCGCATCTTTCATTTGGAACCCTCCTTCTGGATAATCATCCAAATCCTTTCTTGCCACAGCAGCATAATAGGTTAGAAAAGGACTAACTCTTTCTACCGGAAAATCAGTTCCTAATGCAACCGTGCCTGCTTTATCCAAAAGTGTTTTGAAGGCATAGGCCCCATGCATCCGCTCCTCCCCTATTCGGTCTTCTGCCCAATACATGTCGCTGGTGGCGTGGGTAGGTTGTACCGAGGGAATGATGCCTTTTTCGAAGTAATCAAAGTCAATGGGCGAAACAATTTGAGCATGTTCAATGCGCCATCTTCTATCGGATTGTCCTTCTAGCGCTTTTTCATACGCCCGTAAAACCACGATGTTGGCGGAGTCGCCAATAGCGTGGGTATTCATTTGATAATCAGTTTTTACAATACGCTGTGCCAGCGCTTCCATTTCATCGGCAGGTGTAATCATAGCCCCAAAGTGGCCTTCCTTATCCGAATAGGGTTCCTTTAGGGTTGCCCCGCGAGAACCCAATGCCCCATCCCCGTATACCTTTACGGAACGCACATTCAATTTGTTGGTTTTGATGATGCCCTTATTTAGAAAATAGTCCAAGTTTTCAGGCGTATTGCTGACCATTGTGTACATTCGAATCTGCAGCGCATCTACTTGCTGTAAACTATCAATCAATTCAATGACATTTCGATGTAGTCCGGCATCGTGTACCGTGGTCAATCCGTAATCCAAACAAATGGAATCTGCTTGTTGTAAAGCGATGATTTGGGTTTCTTTAGTGGGTTTCGGCATTACTGCATCCACCAATCCCATAGGGGCATCCACCAAAATACCAGTAGCATTGCCATCTTCGGCCCTAACGATTTCACCACCTGCTATTTGGGTTTCCTTGGTGATTCCAGCCATATCAAGCGCTTTTTGATTGACTTGATAGGCATGGCCATCCACCCTTTCCAATACTACTGGAATGTCAGGAAAATGTTCATCCAATTGGGCCTTACTTGGGAAGTCCTTTATCTCCCAATCATTTTGGTCCCATCCCCTTCCAAGAACTACATTCGAAGGATTTTTTTCATGAAAATCAAGAACTCTGGTAATCACTTCGTCATAGCTTTGGGTACCTACCAAATCAACTACACGTTGGTTCATGCCCAAGCCGTAGAAGTGGCAATGTGCGTCAATCAGCCCTGGAACAATGGTTTTCCCTTTAGCATCTATCTGGCTTTTTGCCATAAACTGCCCAGTTAAATCCCCATCTTCGGAAACGGCTATAAATTTCCCATCCTTTATGGCCAAACTAGACGCTTTGGAAAAGCCTTCATCCACGGTATAAATATTCGCATTGTGGACAATAAGGTCGACCTCTTCTTTAGGATTACAGGCAATAGTAACCAAGAATAAAAAAGGAAGGACTTTAATAATTTTCATGCTTGAGGGTTTTCCTCAAATGTAAGAAAAGTAGATGGGTCTCAGTTATCCTCGAATTGCGTCATGACAAATTCGACACGACGGTTTTTTTGTCGAGCTTTTTCCGTTTGGGTGCTATCCAATGGTTTTTGATTTCCATATCCTTTGGAAGTGATACGGTTTTTATCCAGCCCCAATTCAACCAGATATTTTACTACCGCTTTGGCCCTGCGGTGGGATAGTACATGATTGTATTCTTTAGAGCCTTGATCATCAGTATGCCCACTAATATCCACTTTAAGTTTGGGATGCTTTTCAAGGTAACCGTATACGGCTCGAAGATTTTCTTTGGCCTTGTTTCCCAGATTGGCTCTGTCAAAATTAAAGTTCACATGGTCCAAGACATAGCTTTGGTTTGGGCGATATTCTGGACCTAGGTATTCCAATGAAACGGTATCGATATAATAGTAGGCGTAGCCCTCTTCTTTAGCCGTTTTGGTATTCTGCTGTAAATATTTGGTAGCACTGTTACTTTTAAAGTTTCCAAGAATCAGATGCGATTCAAATCCTTTGGCGACTAGCGTTAATTCAACAGCTATCCATTCTTGTTTCTCTTTATAAAACCCTTTAGCAGAAAAAGGTTTTGGACGTGTAGTTTTTGTTTCTTGAGAAGACAACAAAACATTGGATAAATGCCTTTTGGTATGCACGGAAAGTGGACGCTCGGAAAAAGCGGCTCCAAAATCAAGTACAGCACCATCGGACTTCTCTGAAAGACTGATATACGCCGTCAATTGATACCGATGTCCTCGTTGCAAGGGTTCCTGCAAGGGTACTTGAATGTACTCTCGATAATCTTTTGGGGCATAGAGATAGAGTCCAGCGTAGCCGTTGCCTTCATGAGAAGCCTGTTTGCCCTTAAAATTCATAGGGATTCCCAACTTGGTCTTGCTGCAAACGTTAAAATAGTCCGTTGTACCCAAGGTAGGAGCATTCCAATATGAGACATCGTTGTTGAGATTGCTCATTTTTACGGGACAATCCGAAAAGTCTTCAAAACCACCATTCAATACGAGATTTTGTCCGTGCAGTGTGGTGAGGTTGAACACGAAAAGGAGTGCGAACGTGATATATAAGAATCGTAATCGCATGATTTCCAATACCATTGGCTTACTCAAGGTAAAATAAAACCTTGAATTTTATACGATACATAACGATTTTCGCTCTTTTATATTGCGTATTTACCTACATATCAAATTTGTAGGACACTCCGGCTAGGGCTTGAAAACCTTGAACTCTAAAGTTGGCCCAACGCTGATAATCGTTATTGGCCAGATTGGAAGCTTTAACAAAAATGGTCAATTGTTCATTAAAACGATACCCCGCTTGTAGGTTGGCATCAAAAAAGGCGTCAAGTGAAATAATGGCGGCTGGAAACTCAGAAGGTGTTGCATTGGCAATCGCCTGCGCTTCCAAGTCTTCCCTTTCGCCCACATAGAACAAATTTCCGCCTACGAACCAGTTTTCATCAATCTGATAATCCATAAACAAAGCCCCTTTAATATTCGGGAGGTTCCATGCAGGGTTATCCGTTTCGGTATCGTAATCGTAAAACTCGACATTCATCCCAAGGGTAAAGTTGCGATTGATGTCCAAATTCAATTCTCCAAAAAAGCCAAGAGTTTTGATATCATCATAAAACACTTGAAAGGAATTTCCTAAAAAGTATCCACTATCATCGGTACGCAAGGTATTTTCTGGATTCAGCAAAAACAAAGGTCTGCGATTCTCTGCTGTATATGAACCTTTAAGGTTGTACCCTAAATTGGGAAGCAATTGTCCTTTCAAACCAATGTATGCATCATATTGTTGGTCCGTAGGCTGAATTTCCAAAGTGGGTGATACAAAAGGATTCTCGGCCACTAAGTCGTAATAGGAATTTTGTCTCAACTTCCCTTCAATTCCGCCATAGGCAATCACATTATCTTCAACTACCCGATAAGAGGCGGTCACAGAAGGATAGATGAAAAACTGGCTATCGCTATTTTCTGTATCCAATCCATACACTAAGGAAGCTCCCAGATTTAACGTTAAATCATCACGAAGAATCAACAAACTTGGCGTAACTCCTACTTGAAAATGACTGTAATTAGAACCCATGGTATTCACGGTACTGTTCAAGGATTCGTTCTCAAAATTCCCGCTGACATAATCCAGTTTTGTACCAATGGTCACGAGCTCATCGGTTATGGGCAATTCAATGGTCGGTTGCACCACAATTCGGTTTTCACCGGATTCCGTAGCATCCCAAAATCGTCGCAAGAGGAGGTTTCCTTTCTTGAAGAATCCATCCTCCATTTCAATATCGGCTGTAGCACCAATACTGAAATAGTTTTGCGTTTCGTCCAAACCTGAAATTAGGGCAGGGTCAAATTCTTCCTGTGCCACACCATACCAATTGTAAAGCTGATGTTGAAATTCCAAGCCAGCACCCCACTCCATGTCCCTATTTTTCTTGGCATACGAACCTTCCAGCTTCGTGTCGTAGAAATTGGCATCGAGTGGAGTGGATTCAATATCGCCCCGAGACGAATGATGCCGTAATCCGATATCGAACAAATCTTCTCCACGATTCAATTCCCTACTGGTGTATAAATCCAATAAGGCGTTGTTAAAATTCCCCAGGCCCACCGATGCGTAGGAATTAAAGAGTCTTGGCGGAGGTGTTTTCTTCACCCTAGCCGCTTTTCCTTTTGCAGGAGTAAACGTCGAAGCAACAGGAACCGAAAAGATGTTGTAGTCTATTTTTTTCTTTTGCAGGACGATGGAGTCATCTAAAACTGGGGATGACTTCAACTTAAAGGCATCCGAAACGGTAGGGGAATATGGTTTGACCACCGTTACCGTTTCGGTACCAATATCCTTTTGTTCTTGGGCTTGTAATGGACCCAAAAGGCTCAATAAAAGAATGGATAATATATTTTTTCGCAGTCGTATCACAGTTGTGTTCTTAAGGTGTATTGGAATCGATTGATGAATTGCGTTGGGCTTCGCGGGCTTTGATGATGGCCAATTCTCCTTCGGCTTCTGCTACCAAATCTTCGAAATCCTTGAAATTGGTCAAAACACTTTCCAGAATATAGGTGGCTTGAAAAGCATCATCCAACGCATAGAAATTCTTGGCCATGACCACGAGACCTTTTCCAGCCCATATTTTATATGAGGCGTAATCTTTGGCCAACTTTTGAACAGATTCATTTGACTTTTCGTAATTGCCATTCTTGTTCTTGAAGAAAGCATCATAGTACCAAGCCTCAGCTGCCGTTTCTCCGGTAGCAATCTTTTTTACCTCGGCAAAAGCGGTTTCCGCTAAATTTTCATCCCCTGTCTCAATGGCAGAACGGGCAATCATGATTTGAGCGTCGCTCTTGATACGGTTGTCAATTTTAGGGGCCTTGAGCACCTTTTCGGCATATTCCAGGGTCAGATTGTATTTCTTTTCCTCGTAGTAGCCCTTCATTAAATTCGATTGAGCGAAGGTTTTATTTTGAGAGATTTCGGCAGTTTGTTCCAATTGTTGGAGGTAGGGTAATGCGGAACGATAATCTTGTTGCCCAACATAAATCTCACAAACACGGGTTAAAGCCTGTTCCGAATATTCTCCTGAACTTTCCGCCACGGTTTTGTAATAGGGTAGCGCAGCATTTTTGTCACCCTTTTTAAAATTGATTTGCGCTAAAGCGAAATTGGCCTCAAGTGCATGGATTCCACTTGGGAATTCTTTCAAGTAATCTTTAAATGCCTTGGCAGCAGCATCGGTTTTGCCTTCAACATATTTTCGGTTTGCGGCTTCGTAACTGGCACTTTCCAGCTCGGAATCAGTTACTTCCACAAAATCAAGTCCTCGCACCCAATCAGCATACTCGCCTACTCTTCCTTCGTCGATATAAACCAATTTCGCAGTAGCGACAGCTTGTTTGGCTTCTTGGGTTTTGGGATACTCCTTAACTACACCTCTTAGTCTCTGCAAAGCAGCATCGTTGCGACTGGCGTTGTAATGCACCAAACCTTGTCGCAACATCGCCCTTGGTGCAAACTTGCTCTTGGAGTATTCGGAAATGAGCTTGTCGTAAATCAGTAAACCTTCTCGTTCATTTCCAGCTTTTACGTAAGTGTTGCCCAATTCAAAATAGGCATCGTCCCGAAGGGAAGATTTTGGATACCGTTCTAAGAAAGTGTTTAGCCCATTGGTCTTGGCCGTATTGTTTCCTAAAAACCCGTCACAAAGCGCTTTTTGAAAGGCCGCATAGTCTCGTTCTGGACCATTCCGTTTTGAACCTTCATCATACGATTTTTTGGCAGTGACAAAGTAGCTATCGCCCAATCGCAAATGCCCGTCCGCCTTTTTTTCATCTTCAATTGCTGAAGAGGCTACCACATCCTTAAAGGCTGTAACCGCTTTCCTATACTCTTTTAATTTAAAATAACAGTATCCCAAGTGATACGGTAAATCCACCATTTCCTTTTGCACACTAGCTTTCGAAGATTTGGAAAAAGCATTGAATCCATCCAAAGCGGCTTCATAATCTCGCATTTGATAAAGCGCCTCTGCTTTCCAAAAAAGGGCTCGGGCTTCAAAATCTGCATTCTCAGCCTGTTTGAGTGATTTTTGTAATCGTTCTTCAGCAGCTTCATAATCGCCATCAACAAACAATTCTGCTCCGCGATAAAAGGCCACCTTTTGATAGGTTTCTTTACTGGCGTAGCCTTGGTTTTGTTCCAAAAGCGTCATCGCACCTTCAAAATTCTTTGAAGTGATATATGAGTCCACCAACAATTCTTGTATTTCCTCTTGTTCTTCACTTTTGGGATAGGTTTGTAAATAGGCTTGTAATACTTCTGGTACCGGTTCGTAAGGATTCCCAATTTCATAACTCAATCGAGCATAGTTGAGAAATGCATCCTTTTTGATTTCGGTACCAAAATCCATTTCCGAAGCATTTCTGAAGGCATTCAAGGCCTCCGTCTTTTGGTCTAGCTTCAAATAACACTCGGCCAAATGATAGTATGCATTTTGGGAAACACTATTGGTTCCCCCAATAATCTTATTGAATTGGCCGATGGCCTGTTCGTAGTCGCCTTGTTGGTAATACGAATACCCAATTAGGTAGTAATCCGTGTTGCTGTAGCGACCTCGTTTTCCACGATACTTTTGCAGGTAGGGAATCGCTTCCTCATACTTCCCAAGGTTGAAATAGCTTTCCCCTATTATCTTGTTCAACTCTGAGATTTCTTTACGGTCAGATTTAGGCAACTGTTTTTGAGCCATGGCAATCGCCTCATCGAAATTCCCCAATTTGAAATTCAAATCCGCTTGATAGTAGGAAAGCTTTTCGTTGAGCAACTCCGGGTCTGTGATTTGGTCAAAGCGTTCGCTTGCCCCTTCATAATCATCTTGTTCGTAAGCGATATACCCCAAATAATATTTTGCTTGAGAACCATAGGTTTCAGTAGTGCTCACCTTACTTAAATACCGCTCTGCCTCTTTCGGCCGTCTTGAAGCATACAGTGCGTAGCCATTGTTGAAATTGAAACGTTCTTTGTTCTTTCTGGACATGGTGGAAGCGTCAACTTTTTTATACCACTTCAGAGCATACGGGTACTTCCCGGTTTCAAAATAGTAGTCGGCAACATCCAAAAAAGCAGAGTTTCTCTTGGTGGAGGTGGGATACCGTTCCACGAAATCTTCCATCTTTTTATCTGCACCCCGCTGATTCAACCGAATGGCTGCGTTGGCGGAATAATACACGCTGTTTGCCTCAACTTCGTCATTGGGTGCCGAAGCTTTTATCTTATCAAAAAGCGCTTGTGCCGCTTGGTACTGCTGACTATTGTACAGCGCCAAGGCTTCTTGGTACATTTTGTTTTCGTGGTAAAAAACTTTGGTTTGTTGCGCAGAAAGCAGTCCGCCATACCCCATTAAAATGAGGCATAAAAGAGAAGGTATCCGGTACATAGTGTTCTTGAATGTTTCTCGATTGATTGTTATGATAACGTCAAAATCCAAGCCAAAGTATGTTTTGAACCTATCCTTGAGGTGAATCCCTTCATATCACGCCCATTTTTACGAACTTAGTGCTCTAATCGTAAAGCAAACAAATGCCCGAAACCATAGTTCAATTGCAAGACGTTGCCGTTTTCCAAAAGGAGAACATGATTTTTAGTGATATCAACCTTGACGTCAAAAAGGGAGAGTTTGTTTACGTCATTGGAAAAACGGGAAGCGGTAAGAGTAGTTTTATGAAAACGCTTTATGCGGATTTGCCATGGCGGAAGGGAAAAGGTTCGGTGGTAGACTTTAATTTGGAAAAGCTTGAGGAGAAAGACATACCATATCTCCGACGGAAACTGGGGATTGTTTTCCAAGATTTCAAACTTTTACCCGACCGTAATATCAATAATAACCTCCGCTTTGTGCTTAGTGCCACGGGATGGACAGATACCGACAAAATGAACGATAAAATTGAAGAGGTTCTGGAAAAGGTCGGTATGAAAACCAAAGGCTTTAAGTATCCCCATGAACTTTCGGGAGGTGAACAGCAACGGATTGCCATCGCCAGGGCCCTTTTGAACGACCCCGAATTGATACTTGCAGATGAGCCTACCGGAAACCTTGACCCACAGACCAGTGTGGAGGTTATGAAAGTATTGCAAGAAATCAATGATAGTGGACGTACCATCATCATGGCCACCCATGATTACGCCTTGATTTTAAAATATCCCCATAAAACTCTTAAATGTGAGGGAAGCAAAATTTTTGAAGTGATTCAAAAAGCTATTTAATAATGGTAATCAAACAGCAGGATTGCAAACCCGACCGAAAAGCCAATCCTCTCATTGGCATTCTGCTCTTTTTGATTTCCATAGTGTTATTCGTGTTCACGGGACCTCTTGGTTTACTTTATGGGTTGGTACGGCAATTGTTCAAAAAAGGATTGATAGGCATCGGGGAATTTACGTTGGAACTGGCCATTTCCGTAGACCAGTTGGGTAATGTTTTGATGCAACATTTATTCAACTCCCTTTGGATTAAAAAAAACGGATATAAATTTGGCAACCGTGATGAAACCATTTCCAGTGCATTAGGCAAAAACAAGCAGCTGGGCACATTGACCGGATTTGGAAAGTTTATTGATACTATCTTGGACTTTATCGACCCCAACCACTCTTTGAATTCGATTGATTATCACGTAGAACCCACAGAAGATTAATAGTTTCCAAGTTCAAAAAAAAGCCCTTTATCGGCTTTTCCCTTCAACTTTTAAAGTTTTTTGTTTCTTTGCCTGCGTGAATAAAAAACCAATTCATGGAAATATTGGGCATTGATATCGGCGGAACCGGTATTAAAGGAGCTTTGGTAAATGTGGAAACGGGTGAAATGGTAAGTGAGCGCCATCGAATTCCCACCCCACCTTCTCGAAAACCAGATGAAATGGCCGAAGTGGTCGGACAAATCGTAGAACACTTCAATTATAAAGGCCCCGTAGGTTGCGGTTTTCCGAGTATCGTTAAGGACGGCGTATGCAAGTCTTCCGGTAATCTTCATAAAAGCTGGGTTGGCGTAAATATTGATGAATTGTTCACCAAAGTGGTAGGTCAGCCCTTTACTGTAGTCAATGATGCCGATGCAGCCGGGTATGCCAGTATGAACTATGGCGTGGGCAAAGGTCAACAAGGATTGGTCATTATGATTACTATTGGCACCGGTCTTGGAAGTGGTGTCTTTCACAATGGGGTATTGCTCCCCAATTTTGAGTTAGGCCAAATTCCCTACAAAAAATACAGAAAGATAGAAGAGTGGGCTGCTGCCTCGGCCAAAGAGCGCGAGAAGCTTTCTTTTGAAAAATGGGGCAAGCGTTTCAATAAATTCCTAAAGTTGGTAGAAGTCATTACTGCTCCCGATTTGATTATTGTGGGAGGTGGTACCAGCAAAAAATGGCATGAATTCCATGAATACATTGACGTAGACACCAAAGTGGTCAAGGCTGAACTAATGAACAGTGCCGGCATCATAGGTGCTGCAGTCTCCTGCTTACGCGAGCAGCATCATGGGCATGTGGTTTAGGATTTACTTTGCTTTTTTTCGCGTCTAATTAATCAAATCCGACCATTGTATGTGCTAGCAAAGTCCTAAAAGGACTTGGATATTCATTGAGATAACCTAGCAAAACATTTTTAGAATTTGTCATTCCTGCGGAGGCAGGAATCCAACCTCGACAATCGCGTTGTTTGAAATTGTCGTTATGCTCTCAAGCTATTTTGTTTATATTCTTACCAATAAAAAGAATGGCACTCTATATGTTGGAGTGACCAATAATCTCAAACGTAGAATCCATGAGCACAAACATCACACCTACAAAGGATTTAGTGCTCAATATGGTTTGGACATGCTGGTGTATTTTGAGATACATAACCAAGTAAAGGATGCTATTCTACGCGAAAAGCGAATAAAAAAATGGAAAAGGACGTGGAAACTAGAGCTTATTGCAAGTACAAATCCAGACTGGATAGACTTAGCTAAGGATTGGTATGAGTGATATGGATTCCGCATCAAGTGCGGAATGACAAAAGAACCTCAATAATTCATCCCTGAGACCGCGTGTCGTCTAGCTTCAACGGTGGCGCAAAGCAGGAATCCCAATTTAAAAAACAGCTATCGGAATAAGCAAAAACAACTTAAAAGTTCGGAGTGGATTCCGCATCAAGTGCGGAATGACCAAAGAACACTCTGCATGTCATTCCTGCGAAAGCTGTAATCCATCTAAAATACTGGACTATGCTAAGTAATCTTATTCCGTTTTCTATCTACTTCTTTCAAGAAGATTTTCCGCAAACGCAAGTGGTTCGGTGTAACCTCTACGTATTCATCTTTTTGGATGTATTCCAAAGCTTCTTCCAGAGAGAATTTAATGGCTGGAACAATACGCACTTTTTCGTCGGAACCTGCGGCTCTAACATTGGATAGCTTTTTGGTTTTGGTCACATTCACGGTCATATCATCATTCCTTGAATTCTCGCCAATCACCTGACCTTCGTAGATATCCTCCCCTGGGTCGATAAAGAACTTTCCGCGTTCTTGAAGTTTGTCAATGGAATAAGGGATAGCTGTTCCGTTTTCCATGGATACCAAGGAACCATTGATACGTTGGGCAATATCGCCTTTCAACGGCTGATACTCTTTAAAACGATGCGCCATAATCGCTTCACCAGCGGTAGCGGTCAATAATTGATTTCGCAAACCAATAATCCCCCGAGAAGGAATCATGAACTCGCACAACATGCGCGAACCTTTGGCTTCCATACTGGTCATTTCTCCCTTTCGGATAGAGACCATTTCAACTGCTTTTCCGGATACTTCTTCTGGTAAATCAATGGTCAAATGCTCGATAGTCTCACTTTTTTCACCTTCAACTTCTTTTATGAATACTAGAGGGTGCCCAATTTGAAGTTCGTAGCCCTCCCTTCGCATGGTTTCAATCAATACGGAAAGGTGCAGAACACCGCGGCCATATACCATGAATTTCTCAGCACTATCGGTTTCTTCTACCCTAAGCGCCAAATTCTTTTCCAGCTCTTTCTCCAAACGTTCTTTGATGTGTCGAGAAGTAACGTATTTACCATCCTTCCCAAAAAATGGACTATCGTTAATGGTAAACAACATGCTCATGGTAGGCTCGTCGATAGCTATGGTTTTCAACCCTTCAGGATTTTCCAAATCCGCGACAGTATCGCCAATATCAAAACCATCCATTCCTACCAAAGCGCAAATATCTCCAGTTTGAACTTCTTGCACTTTCTTTCGTCCCAACCCATCAAAGACAAATACCTCTTTGATTTTGGATTTTACAAGACTCCCATCCCTTTTGACCAAGGTTACTTGTTGACCTTCTTTTAGGTTACCGCGTTGCAAACGACCAATGGCGATTCGCCCTGTAAAGCTTGAAAAATCTAAAGAGGTAATCAACATTTGGGTTGAGCCTTGTTCCGGTTTGAATTCAGGCACATGCTCCAAAACCATGTCCAATAGAGGTGAAATATCTTCAGTAGGGTTTTGCCAATCTTCGCTCATCCAACCTTGTTTGGCTGAGCCGTAAACCGTGGGGAAGTCTAATTGCCACTCCTCGGCCCCCAACTCAAACATCAAATCAAAAACTTTTTCATGAACGTCTTCAGGGGTGCAGTTCTCCTTGTCCACTTTATTGATGACCACACAAGGCTTTAGACCAAGGTCAATCGCTTTTTGCAACACAAATCGCGTTTGGGGCATTGGACCTTCAAAGGCATCTACCAAAAGTAAAACACCATCCGCCATGTTCAATACGCGTTCCACTTCACCTCCAAAATCGGCGTGACCGGGTGTATCGATAATGTTGATTTTGGTATCCTTATACGTTACCGAAACGTTTTTGGAAACAATGGTAATCCCTCGTTCGCGTTCCAGGTCATTATTGTCAAGAATCAACTCTCCTTTGTTCTCATTGTCGCGAAATAAACGACAGTGATACATGATTTTGTCAACCAAAGTGGTCTTCCCGTGGTCGACGTGGGCGATGATTGCGATGTTCTTAATTTTGGCCATACCCTCAGTTTAAGGCCGCAAAGGTACTGCTAATTTTAAAGGGAGACCTGTGTGTTTTACTTTTTTGGAAACTTTTAGCTGCTAATTCGGTCGGACTCATCTTGAAGTCCGGTTTTACGCTTACGCGCTTTTTTGATTTCGCTGCGACCAAAATCATACGTCAGACTAAATGCCACTCTACGAGAATCACTCCCTCCACTACCATCAATGAACAAATCTCCAAACTGTGTGACCCCTGCCCAAGGTGAGGTGAACAAGATATCGTTCATCGCTAGTCTTGCGGTAAAACGATCGTCAAAGAATTTTTTCTGAACGGCTGCATTCAAGGAACCTAATGAGCGGGTCTGGTATGTTCCACCCCAAACAGATGGCGAGTTATACCAACCGGATACTTCAGCCCGCCATTCGTTTCCAAGATTAAAGGTATTCTGTCCGTAGAAACTCAAAGTCTCTTGGCGTACGGGCAAAAACTCTGGACTTGTGGCTTCATAATCGCTGATGTAAGCATTAACGCTAACGTAGACATCCCACCAGCTGAGTATTTTCTTAGGATATGAAACCCCTAAGTTGTACACACTTTGATTGGCCACGTTCAAAGTGGTCAAAAAGTTGGAGGTCTCTCCTTCCGCTACGGTTACTCGAGCAAAAAAGTCAGTGATACGCGTATAGCTCAAGGCGGTAGTCAGTCTGTAATTAAAAGTATGGGACAACTTTACATTATTGGTGTATTGTGGTTGCAGAAAGGGATTCCCCTGACTAAAGGATAACTCGTTGAGCTGATATTTGAAAGGGTTCAAGGATTGGTAGTTTGGACGTTGAATCCTTCTACTGTAGGTAAGCGCTAATTGGTTTTTTCGATTCAATTGATACGTCTATCCACCTGAAGGAAACCAATCTGTATAGTTTCTTTCAACACGTTCATTTTCATTGGCCTGTTCACTTTCTAGATTGCCATCTGATATGGTGTTTTCCATTCGCAAACCAAACTGCAAATTCCATTTACCCCATTTTCGATTGTAGTTGAAATAGGCCGCATTGATGTTTTCTGAATACGTGAAAATATTGCTTTGGTCCGTATCCAGGATGGGTTCGCCATTTATCTGATTGAATTGGTTGAAAGTATTGTCTGTTTCAATCCAAGAAAACTTGAAGCCAAGGCCTAATTTTCCCTTTAAAAAGTTCTGTTCGTAATCACTTTTTATAGTGGCGATATCGATGTTGATAGGTGTTTCTTGTAGGGTCGTCCGTTGACTGAGAATAATACTTTCGGTTCCATCAAAATAGGTGTTGGGGAGAAAGGCATTCCTGTCACTGTTGTAACGCCCATAGTCCAAATCCACGTTTACACTGTATCCCAAGGTATCGGCATACCGATAATTCATATTTGCGTTGATGTTGTAGGAAGTGTTATCCGTTTGGTTCAAAGCGACCAAAACACTGTCGTTTTCAACATTCCCAACTGGGCGAATGGGGGTGCGATTGTTATCCGTACTGAATCCGTTATTGAAGTTCCCATTGAAGATGGCCCCTATCGTATGCTTTTTGTTGACATAGTAATCATACCCTAACTTCAAGTTGTTGCTGTTACGGTCGTAAACACTATTGGTCACTGCATCAAATTGGGTCTCGGACTGCGTTCGAAATAGATTGATGAATCCCGTTGTTTTTCCAAAGCGATTGCTGTAGGTTCCATACAAGTTTCCCTTTTCACCTCTATTGTTAAAGTTCAAACTGTTATTGTATCGGGAAAAATCCCCAGTCGTTACTCCGGTAGTATAAGTTCCGTTGGTTCCCAAACTTTTGTCTTTCTTCAGCTTAATATTGATGATACCTGCATTCCCCGCTGCATCGTATTTGGAAGAAGGTTGAGTGATTATTTCAACGGATTCAATATCAGTAGCTTGTAGACTTTCCAAAAAGTTCACCAAATCGTCGCCTTGCAGCACCGACAACTTCCCATCAATAAAAAACTGAACGCCGGACTTACCTTCCACAATGATTCCTCCATTGTTGTCGACAATCACCCCAGGCGCTTTGCGCAACAGTTCGAAAGCACTAGTTCCCGTAGCGTTAATAGTGTTTTGAACATTGAATACGGTTTTATCTGCCATGACTTGCACCATGGGTTTTTCGGCCACCACAGTAACCTCTGCCAGATTTTCGGTTACCTCGGTCAGTACAAGGGTACCCATATCCAAATCTCCGTTTTCATAGTTGATTTTGCGTTCCAAATCGGCATAGCCCAGAACATTCACCTTAAATAAGTACTCGCTGGGCTGTAGGTCTTTTAAAACATACATTCCTTCTTCATTGCTTATAGTAGCCTTTACCAAACTAGAATCTAAAGGAGAACTTAAGGTGACCGCCGCATAGGGCACCGGTGCATCCGTTGCATTGGTTAGTTTTCCTTTGATGGTTTGCGCACTCGTGCAAAGCGTAAAAAAAGAAAGGAGCGCAAAAAATACATGTTTCATGATGGGTTATTTATTATGATTACCCAAAATTTGGAATAAGGTTACACAAAAAAAATAACAACCCGATGGGTGGGCTTATAACCCGATGAGTGGACCAGGGCCATCCGTCGGGCTATGGGTCACTTCGTCGACGCACCTTTTTTGCGTGTTATTGAATTAACTACCTTTCCCAAAAGGTTGATTATCATGGATAGAAAAATCATTTGGGGGATTACCGGAAAACAACTTCTGGCTGTTTTGGGGCTTTATCTTTTTGCTTCATGGGTGTACCACCTTGCTGTTTGGTTAAGTGTTCCAGTCTCTCGTAGGGACAACGTAGATTTTGCTAGTCTTACAGCATACATTGATGGCGCTGGTTTACAATATATGGTCTTTCTTTTGTTTACGATTCCTATATGGTGGTTACTGTTCTCGAAACTCAAGAAAAAGTCCTTCTGGTTACGTATTTCTCTACACTTGGCTTTACTCCCGCTTTTTGTTTTTGGTTCAAAATACATCTACTATACCCTTTGCGAATCACTTGGTTGGATACATTTGAAAGGGACTGCTGAAGTATGGGACATTTATATTCCAGCCCTTTTTTATCAGATTCAATTTGCCATTTATCACGTGTATGAATATTATGTCGAAAACCAGAAAAAGCTCAAGCTTGAAGGAGAGTTGAAACAAGCCGCACTAAAAAGTGAATTAGCTGCTATTAAAGCACAATTGAATCCTCACTTTTTATACAATGTATTCAATACGATAAATGCGACTATTCCACCCCATCTGGAAAGTACAAGAGACATGGTCGCCACCCTTTCAGATCTCTTTCGATACCAATTGAAAGCTACCAAAGAAGAGCTCGTCACTTTACGCGAAGAGCTGGATTTTGTTCGGAAGTATCTTGAATTGGAAAAAGCCCGTTTTGAAGAGCGCCTCAAAATTGACTTCAATGTTTCTCCTGATATTCTGGATGAAAAGGTTCCTCCTATGCTGCTGCAACCTTTAGTCGAAAATTCGGTGAAACATGGCATATCCAATAGCATAGAGGGTGGGGAAATTTCCATTTCGATATTCAAAGAGGGTTCAAAACTCAAGTTTGAAATTGCAGATACTGGAGTAGGCATCCGGGATAAAGAGTCCATTTTTGGTAAGGGGGTCGGCTTGACGAATACCCGTTTACGTTTGCAAAAAATGTATCAATCCCAACTTCAAGTATTGGACAATCTACCGCAGGGGATTAAGATTACTTTCGCCATATGAAGAAAGTAGTAATTGCAGATGATGAGAAAGCCGGAAGGCAGCTCATCAAGGAATATCTTTCTGATTATCCTGATTTGGTTTTGGTAGGTGAAGCCAATAATGGTGTAGATGCTATTAAGGAAATCAACGAATTTAAACCTGATTTGATTTTTTTGGACATCCAAATGCCGGGAAAGACTGGTTTTGAGGTGCTAAACTACCTAGATGAAATCCCAAAAATCATTTTTTCTACGGCCTATGACGAATATGCCTTGAAAGCCTTCGAAGTACATGCAGTGGATTACTTGTTGAAACCCTACACCAAGGCGCGTTTTAAAACGGCTATTGAACGTCTTTCTCAGGACCAAAATCAATTGCAAGCGCTGGTTCAAAATGTGGTTTTGAATGATTGCACTTTCCCAAGTCGCGTTTTGGTACAGTTTAATAAAAAGTTGGTTTCCATTAAAGTTGAGGATATTGTTTGGGTAGAAGCCTATGGCGACTATTCCAAAGTGCATACGAGTTCCAACGCTTTTTTGAGCAACTATGGCATTTCCGATTTAGAAAACAAGTTAAATCCTGATGTTTTTGTTAGGGTACATCGCTCTTCCATCATTAACCTAGACCAGGTCAAAGAATTGGACCGGTATGGCAAGAGTTATGACGTGACCATGTCCAATGGAGAGGTCGTTCGGGTAAGCCGTGGGTACATGGATACTTTGAAGAAATTAATACTCTAAGTTCGCTACCTTTGCCCAAAATTTCGGCATGAACCTAGCAGCTATTCCACAAATCAAACATACGGACGGAGACAACTTTTTTTTACTAGCAGGTCCCTGTGCTATTGAAGGTGAAGATATGGCGCTGCGTATTGCTGAGTCTGTAGTCAGCATTACTGATAAACTCAAAGTTCCTTATGTCTTTAAAGGCAGCTTCAAAAAGGCCAATCGGAGTCGAATTGATTCTTTTACCGGAATTGGGGACGAAAAAGCCTTGAAAATCCTCAGAAAAGTATCCGAAACCTTTCAGGTACCTACTGTTACCGACATTCACGAAGTTGATGATGCCAAAAAAGCAGCTGAATATGTCGATGTTTTACAGATTCCCGCTTTTTTAGTGCGCCAAACTGATTTGGTTGTGGCGGCTGCTGAAACCCAAAAAGTAGTAAACCTCAAAAAAGGGCAATTCATGAGTCCTGAAAGCATGCAACACGCTGTGCGGAAAGTCAAAGACTCTGGTAACGAAAAGGCTTGGATAACCGACCGAGGGACTATGTTTGGGTATCAAGACATGGTTGTGGATTTCAGAGGGATTCCGACTATGAAACAATTTGCACCCGTCGTCTTGGATGTAACCCACTCGCTACAACAACCCAATCAATCTTCTGGTGTTACTGGGGGACGTCCTGCTTTGATTGGCACTATGGCACGGGCAGGAATCGCAGCCGGTGTAGATGGTCTTTTTATGGAAACCCATTTCGACCCTAAAAATGCAAAAAGTGATGGAGCCAATATGCTCGACCTAAGTCTTTTAGAAAAATTGTTATCGGGTTTAGTAGCACTTCGCGAAACCGTTGTACGCATTGGGTAGAACCTTTTACACTTTCTTGTCATTTTAAAATAACACCTTACGACCTTAGGATGGTTCTGCCAATGCCTTATCAGAATTACTTACGTTTTTTTTGTAGTCCATTTAAGGTTTTGTTGTAGCTATTCATCCATTTTTTTGACCATTTATCCATTTAGGATGTGTTAAAAAAAGCCAAAAAGTTAATTTTCCGTTCCAAATACATAACCCCGATGAAACAACCTCAAGTACTACTTCTAGTATCCACCCTATTTTTCTCAGGAATCCTATGCTCTTTTGCGCAATCTGAATTTGGCGTTTATAGTGCCGAAGAAAAAAACATGACTGTTTATGAAAAGGATACTACGGCAGCCGCGGTATGCCTTTTTGCAACCAGTGATTTAAAATTTGAATTAGGAGACAAATGGGTTGTCTTAAAAAAGAAGGTACATATAAGAGTGAAAGTCCTTAAAAATGAGGATATCAAACAAAGTACTCCCGAGATATTCTTGTACCACAGCGATGGAACATCCCAAAAAATTGAAGACTTTCAAGCCGTAACCTATATCAATGGACAAAAACAATATGTTGCTCCATCTGAAATGTTCGAATCCGATTATACAGAACGTTGGAAACAAGTAAAATTTACCTTCCCGAAAGTTCAAAAAGGGGCCATTCTGGAATATGAATACACTTTAGTTTCCCCATTTCTTCGAAATTTGAAAGATTGGGCTTTTCAAACTGACATACCTGTGATTTTTAGCCAATATCGCGCTCTTATCCCTGCGAACTATACGTTCAACAAAGCTTTGGTCGGAAGCCTACCCTTAGATATCAATGAGGCCAAAGTAAAAAAACGATGTTTTTACTTTCCTAATGAAAGTGAGGGGGCCGATTGTGAAGATTTAACCTTCGCTATGAAAGATGTTCCAGCGTTTGAATTCGATCAAGAGTATATGCTTTCCGATAGAAATTATGTAGCACGTTTGAATTTTGAGATATCCAAATACACCAATCGATACGGAGAAGTTACTGATTATACAACAAGCTGGAAAAGTGTAGACAAAAAGTTTAAAAACGACAAAGATATTGGCGGGCAATTGACCAAAAAAGGATTCTTTGAAAGTAATGTTCCTGAAAGTCTTTTTCAGGAAGCAAATACCATGACCAAGGCCAAAAACATATTCAAATTTGTAAAGGAGCATTACACCTGGAATGAAGAAAACGGGCGCTACGGGAAAGCCCGAGTTAGACAGGCTTTTAATAATCGAAAAGGCACTGCTGCTGAAATCAATATGTCCTTGATAAACTTGCTGAATGCAGCAGATATTAAAGCCAATATGATGCTGCTCTCAACGCGTGGTAGTGGTTTGGCAAAAAAAATATATCCAGTAATGGATGATTTCAATTACCTAGTGGCCTATACCGAAATTGACGGAAAGACCTATCTTTTGGATGCTACGGATAAAATGATGCCCTTTGGAAGAGTTCCTTATAAATGCTTGAACCATTATGGTAGGGTGATGGATTTTAAAGAAGATAGCTTTTGGGAGAACATTACCCCAAAAGAAGGAAACAAAATCATTTTCAGAACCAACCTTCAATATGATACAGACTTGGATGCCTTTACTGGAACGGTGGATCAAATCTGTATGGGTTACGACGGCATTGGCCGCAGAAAACAGCTAAAAGAGCTCGACAACGACACGGATAAAGTTTTAGACGAACTTGATGACGCTTATGGAGACTATTTTGAAATTGAAGAGTACAACTTTGTAGAAGCGAAAAGTTCTGAAGAGCGTACCTGGGAGAATTTTTCCTTTGAAACAGATTTATCCCTTGACGATACCTTGATTTTGAATCCATTTGTAGGGGATTTCTTTGACAGTAATCCCTTTCATCTGGAGGAAAGAACCTTCCCGGTAGATTTAGGGCATAGCCGAAGCTGGAAGTTTGATGTGAATTTGACACTGCCCGAGGGTTATGAAATTCAGCAGTTTCCGGAAAACCAAGAGGTGCAATTAGGGCAAGGATTGGGCTATCTGAAAATTGTTAGTATTACCCAAGGGCAACGTGCCAAAATCACCTATGAGCTTACCCTTAAACAATCATTTTTTCCAACAAATACTTATCAACCGTTGCGTGAGTTTTTTGCCTATGCGGTGGACCAGCACAATAATGCAACCATCACTATTCGGAAATCAGAAGGAAAATAAGTTTAATCCCGCTTGTAAAAACCTTTTTCCTTTAGTTGGTCCGCTTCGGTCAGCACTTCGACTAAAATGGTTTCATCAATAGATTCCAAAGTGGTATATCGCAACGATTTTACCACTTTTCTTTTTTCAGATATCATCAACTCGATGTGTTGGGTCAAATGGGCAGAGTTCCAAAAAGTCAAATCCACATAGTCCTTTTTAGGCGGCGCGTTC
>CALBPG010000133.1 GCA_937899065.1 uncultured Allomuricauda sp. | reverse complement strand
ACCAACCGCAAGGACATTCCACTTCTGGTTCGCATGAACGATACAAGTCACCCGAAAGACTGCAGTGGGAAAAAGAAAACGATTGCAACAAACGGTTTCGAGAGTGGGTTCTTGAAAACAAAATAGCAACCGAGGAAGAGCTGAAAACCTTGGAGCGGTCTATCAAACAACAGGTTCGGAACGCTAAAAAGGAAGCTTGGGCAGAGTTTTTAGCACCGCAAAAACAAGGAAAAAAGGAGTTGCTGCATATTTTAGAGCAAGTTTCAGGGCAGAGTCCTAACCGTGTTTTTATACAGAAGTTGCGCAATGATTTGGAAGCCATTGAAGAGCCCCTCAAAAAAGACTTGGCGTCCCATGCGAGAAAAGCTTTAAGATGGGTTGTTGGTGAAAACCATCCGCCCTCACAACAGCTCAAGCAATGGATTGACCGATTCATGCAAACGGAGCAACCCAAATACAGTTCACATCTTTACAACGAGCAAGACAATCGGGCGACCAATATTCCAGCTATCAAGCCTGAGTATAATGACGCATCCGAAATGGTGGATGGCAGAATTATTTTAAGGGATAATTTCGATGCCTTATTTGCAAAATATCCCAAAACGCTGGTCTTTGGTGAAGACACCGGAAATATTGGCGATGTAAACCAAGGGCTTGAAGGACTACAAAAAAAATATGGTCCGTTACGCGTGGCAGATACCGGAATTCGTGAAACGAGCATTATCGGACAAGGTATCGGTATGGCATTGCGAGGCCTGAGGCCCATAGCAGAGATTCAATATCTCGATTATATTTTATACGGTATACAGACCTTGAGTGATGATTTGGCATCCTTGATGTATCGAACCGTGGGGAAACAGAAAGCTCCACTCATCGTTCGTACGCGAGGGCATCGCCTGGAAGGGATTTGGCACTCGGGTGCACCAATGGGTGGCTTGGTGCATTTGTTAAGAGTAATGTACTTCTTAGCGCCCCGTGATATGACCCAAGCAGCAGGATTCTACAATACGCTCCTGGAAAGTGACGAACCTGCAGTGGTCATTGAAAGCCTGAATGGCTATCGCCTCAAAGAAAAAATGCCTGTTAACCTCGCAGAATTCAGAACGCCCATTGGTAAGGTTGAAACCCTAAAACAAGGGGAAGACATTACGGTGGTCTCTTATGGTTCTACCTTAAGACTGGTTTCGCAAGCTGCTGAAGAATTAAATACCGTTGGTATTGCTGTTGAGGTAATTGATGCACAGTCCTTGTTACCTTTTGATATAGACCATTCGGTAGTGGAAAGTGTGAAAAAAACCAATCGATTGCTCGTTGTCGATGAAGATGTCCCTGGAGGCTGCTCGGCCTACATTGTGCAGAAAATCATTGAAGAACAGAACGCTTTTCAATACCTGGACAGTGCTCCACAGACCCTAACTGCGAAAAGCCATAGGCCAGCTTACGCTTCAGATGGGGACTATTTCTCCAAACCCAGTGCAGAAGACATTTTCGAAAAGATTTATGCTATTATGCACGAATCGAATCCTAATGCGTACCCTAAACTTCGATAGATTTGTTTAAGCTTTTTGGTTTTTTTGATTGATTTCCTTGCTGAAATGGAGTATTAGACTTAAACATTTTTTAGTAAATTGGGGGAAACTTAACCAAGTTTGGGTATGTTCCTCGCGTTTCCAGAGTTCAATATCTACAGCACTCCATTACTCTTTTTAAGCCTTCAAGGTCTAGTATTCGTGTTTTTGCTGTTTCGCCGCTATTTACAAACGCGATATTTACCTGATATACTACTTGTTTGCATTCTCCTGTTGACTTGCTATGGACAAACCTGTTATACGGTGGGATTCATGGGCTGGTATGACACCTTTCGGAATACTAAAATCAACTATGCCTTATTCAATATAGGATTAGGGTTAGCACCTTTAATATACCTCTATGTAAAATCCATTACACGCTCTAGTTTTCGATTGCGCATTAAAGATTTCCTGCACTTT
Source organism: uncultured Allomuricauda sp. (assembly GCA_937899065.1). Lineage (GTDB taxonomy): Bacteria > Bacteroidota > Bacteroidia > Flavobacteriales > Flavobacteriaceae > Flagellimonas. Next base: position 32,901 of record CALBPG010000133.1, on the reverse strand, counting down.
CTCCCTTTGATTCTTTTTGTTTTATATCGAATTGGTATTTATACCTATGACGCCCTTCAACCTGATTTTGTATTTGTTCAGAATGGTGAGTTAAAGCTTTTAGTTGACGAGGTTTTCGTTTTGCCAATGATGTCGTATTTCGGTTATGCACAAATGCTACTATACCTGGCATTTACCTTTCAAATGTTTATCCAATATCGCACCAAGCTACAGGCTTATTTTTCCAACACCTATGATTTAGAATTGAATTGGATACGGAATTTTCTATTACTCTATACTTTTCTGTTCTGTTACGACATTACGCAATCCATAGTGCAAAACTTTTTTGTCGACTTGCACTATACCCAAATGTGGTGGTTGGTTTTTTGTTCAGGTCTAACCATTCTATACGTAGCGATTAAAGGCTATTTTACGGATACATCGAAGTTGAATCAACTAAAGTTTGATTTTATTCCAGAGCAGGTGGCCTCGGAAACGCAAGAAAGCACCCTCTCGAAAACTATTTCTGAACAAGAAATAGAAATCGTCAAGACGCTAATGATGAAAGAAAAGCCATACTTGAATCCCGAATTGAATTTGGTAGAGCTTGCAAAATTAGCGGAAATGAGTCGTGGACAACTATCAGGAATCATCAATTCGGGTTTTGGAAAAAACTTCAATGACTTCGTTAATTTATATCGTATAGAAGCTTTTAAGGATAAAGTAGGTGATGCTGCTCATGAAAAGCTCTCTCTGCTTGGAATCGCCTACGAGTGCGGTTTCAATAGCAAAGCTACTTTTAATAGAGTCTTTAAGAAACTCACCAACTCCTCTCCTACTGAATATTTGAAAGCCGCCATTTGAGGTCTCAAATCGTATTTTGAGCCCTGTCGTCTATTATTTGAGGCGAACCGCACCGCCCTGTTTTTCAATTTTGGGACCATAAAATCTTGAAATATGAAAAACATCATCACACAATTAATCAAACCTGTTGAACAAAAGCTTTGGATAGCGGATGCCCTGTTCGCTATCATGCGCTTTATCTGCGGAATGCTCCTCGCGCTTAGTTTTGGAGCTTCAAAATTTGGAATGCCGTGGACCCCAAAAGAAAACAATTTGGGATTGTTTGAAGTGTCCGCATGGTTTCCAGAAGATGTCGCCAACTACGGAGGAATATTCGCCATGGCGCCTGTGTTCTTTGCCTGGATGGGCGCCTTTAGTGAAGCAGTTGGGGGCTTGTTCTTTGCCTTTGGCCTTAAGACTAGGCTTTTCTCTTTCTTAATCATGTGCACCATGTTGGTTGCCATTTTTCTTCAAAAGTGGGGACAAGGTTTTTGGGGCATGCTCCCCGCCATGGGCTTCCTATGGATTTCAGTATACCATCTATTTCTAGGGTCAGGGAAATTCGGACTCGACAAACTTATTTATCAATTCTTTTTAAATCCAAAATCATAACTCATGAAAACCATTATCCTAGCATTCATCACGACACTTTGTGTACAGCTTTCACTAGCACAAGAAACATCACTGGACATCGAAAACTTCACCTTCTTGGATGAGACAGAATGGGAAGGAGAACTGATGTACCGCAACTATTCCGATTTCAAAAAAGTAACGATTCCAGCTACCCTCGCTGTAGAGACTAGAAAAAAAGGATTATTCATACGCTTTGAATATCCCGCAGAGCCTAAGGCAAACTTCAAAAAACTGTTCAAGTTTGATGCGGAAGCTCAGACTTTTGGAGGAGATACTATAACAGAAATCACCAAGGTGGCCGAGGACCATTGGAAAATCAAAACTGTGTCAAAAGGGAATGACAATGACATGCCAGCAGAATTTCGCGAAACCTACGAGGTCTCGAAAGACAAAATGGTAATTACCAAAGAAGTACAATTAGAGGGAAAATCCGATTCTTTCGTGCGAAATCAATACACCTTTATCCCAAAAAACTAATAAAATGAAATTGCATAAAAACCCATTCGTGTTTATCATCCTGTTGCTCGGTGTTACCTCCTGCGTACAGGAGACACATATTAAAACAGTAACCTTCAAAGTAGATGCTACCGGTCTTGAAGGCAAAAGAGAAATCGGAATTCGTGGTAACTTTACTCCAAATGCTTGGGAAGAGGTTGTACCGCTATCGGATGACGACCAAGATGGTATTTACGAAATTGAGCTAAGCCAAAAAACGGCAGCTTCCGCGGTAGAATTCAAGTTCGTCAATGGTGAAACCATCGAATTGGAGGGAAAAGAGAATCGAACCATCCAGTTTGAATACCGTAAAGAAACAATAGTGTATGAGACCCAATTCGATAGTCCTGAGGCCGATATCCATCGTTTGGAATAGTCAAAATCACTAGCTCTATTTTCGTATCAAACCACAAGTTCCTGCTTGTGGTTTCCCTGATTTACGCTGTAAGTAAACTTCCCGATTGTTACTTTTTTTAGACAATCCAGAACGTTATCTCACTAAGAATTTATACATTCATGCACCAAATTAGTTCCTCCGTTTATGAAAAACAACCTTTTGGTTCATATCGGCCTCGCCATATTGCGCATCGTTCCTTCGGCCTTTATGTTAAGCCACGGATACCCAAAATTGCAAAACTTGATTAACGGAAATATGGAATTTCCCAACCCGCTAGGCATCGGTGCTGCTCCTTCGCTCTTTCTAACGGTTATTGGAGAATTTCTATGTCCACTCCTCATTATCATTGGATTTAAAACCCGATGGGCTGCTATTCCCGCAGCGTTGACTATGGCCGTAGCTGGATTGATTTTTCATGGGGCTGACCCTTTTGGAAAAAAAGAGCTCGCCTTGTTATACATGATTGTTTTCGTTGTGGTTTTCTTATTGGGGCCCGGGAAATACAGTATAGACCGAAAGTAATTATACAAATTGCGAAAGTAGTTCCTTGAGCAAATCACGTTGCTGCAGGGTTCCACCGACACCTTTGCCTTTTAAGTCCAAATCGCGCAAGCCAGAAATTAATTGGCTTACGCTTTTCATGGGATAGTTTCTCGCGGCAATGGTAAACTCACTTACAAAGTAAGGATTGATGCTAAGTGCAGAAGCAACGGATTTTGGAGAGTGGTCTTTTAATCCATGATAGCGCAACAGCTGCGAAAAGAACGTATTCAACATGGTAACCGTGACCACAAAGGGGTTTTCCTTTGGATTATTGGCGAAATAGTCAATGATTTGAGTGGCTTTGGCAATGTTTCTTTCACCAATAGCCTTCTTTAGTTCGAAGTTGTTGAACTCTTTACTAAAACCAATGTGCTCCTCAATATGAGTAGAATTGATTTCTTCTGTACTGGGTACAATCAAGGTAAGTTTGTCCAGTTCATTATTAATTCTACTCAAATCAGTTCCCAAAAACTCCACCAACAACATGGCCGCTTTGGGCTCAATGCGATACCCTTTTCCTTTCAGGGTTCTTCTTATCCATTCCGAAACCTGATTCTCGTACAGTTTTTTACTTTCAAAAAGTTCTCCGTTTCTTTGAACCGCTTTGTATAGCTTTTTGCGTTTATCAAGCTTCTTGTACTTATAACAAATCACCAAAACGGTTGTTGGTTGTGGATTTAAAACGTAGGATTCAAGCTGTTCAATTGTTCTGGAGAGATGTTGCGCTTCCTTGACAATAAGCACTTGGAAATCAGACATCATCGGATACCTTTTGGCGCTACCAACAATCTCATCGACACTCGTATCTTTTCCATAAAGCACCATTTGGTTAAAGCCTTTTTCTTCTTCTGAAAGCAAATTCTGCGCAATATGGTCCGATATCCGGTCAATGTAATAGGGCTCCTCCCCCATCAAAAAATACACTGGTTTTGGTTGTCTCGCCTCAATGGCGCCCACAATTTCCTTTATCCCATTCATATCACAAAAATCACCAACTTTGCCCCATGCAGGCCCTACAGTTTCCTGAGTATACGTTTCGTTTCAAAAGTATGGAAAATCGACTCTATATTTTTGACATCATCCGCAAAAAGTTTATCCTTCTTTTACCTGAAGAATGGGTCCGTCAACACGCCATTCACTATTTGGTTTTCACAAAAGGGTATCCAAAATCCTTAATCAATGTAGAAAAGAAAATCAATCTAAACGGGGTAACCAAGCGGTATGATATTGCGGTATTCAATTCAGATGGTTCCATCCAAATATTGGTAGAGTGCAAAGCTCCTGAAATCCAAATAGACCAAGATACTTTTGACCAAATTGCGCGTTACAACATGCGCTTGGATGCAGCTATGCTTTGGGTAACCAACGGATTGCTTCACCTGTATTGTATTCTGGACAAAAAGCACGAAAAGTATTCGTTTTTAAAGGAAATTCCTGATTTTCGCCGTTAATTTGCTGCCGTTTTGGATATCGCCGTAGTCATACTCAATTGGAATGGAGAAGCTTTGCTTGAAAAGTATATTCCCAGTGTTCTCGAACACTCCAAAGAAGCGACCATCTACTTGGTGGACAACGCCAGCACGGATAGCTCCATACCGCTGGTCAAAGAAAAGTTCCCTACTGTAAACATTATAAAAAACCCTTACAATGGTGGGTTCGCTGCGGGTTATAATATGGGATTGCAATCCGTTGAAGCAGATATTTATTGCTTGTTGAACTCAGATGTTGAAGTAACGGCAAATTGGCTAGAGCCAATCCAAGAAATCTTCCTTAAACAACCAGAGGTAAGCATCGTGCAACCCAAAATCCTAGACCTAAAGCGGAAAGAATATTTCGAGTATGCCGGAGCAGGTGGAGGATTTATTGATAAAATGGGGTATCCGTTCTGTCGGGGCAGAATTTTTCAAGCCCTCGAAAAAGATGAAGGGCAATACAACGATGTTTGCGAAATCTTTTGGGCTACCGGGGCTTGTATGTTCATCAAACGAGATGTTTTCAATACCCTTGATGGATTTGACGAAGACTATTTTGCCCATCAAGAAGAAATCGATTTGTGCTGGCGGGCAAAAAATGCGGGACATAAGGTGTATTACGTAGGACAAAGCCAAGTATATCACCTCGGTGGTTCTACCTTGCACAACATGAATCCGAAAAAAACCTATTTGAACTTTAGAAATTCGCTCTACTCCATTACCAAAAACCTTCCGCGAAGAAGGGCGTTCAGTATTATTTTTTTCCGATTGCTGTTGGATGGCGTTGCCGCTTTACGATTTATTTTGCAATTCAAATGGCAACATTGCTGGGCTATTTTACGGGCGCATCTCAGTTTCTATAGGAACTTCAGAAGGACGTATACCAAAAGGGAAAAAGCTAATTTTATATTAAAGTATTACACCACAACGTCCATAGTCTGGTCTCACTTCGTACATCAGATAAAGAATTTTAACATTTTAGTAAAACATTAACGAGAGCTGAATTTTGAAGATTTCCATTTTCTCTAATTTTAGCCGCAATATTGACCCTGACTACAATAATTAATCTTAAAATTATAATTCCGATTATGAAAAAAGTATTTTTTGGAACACTGGCCATGGCCGTACTCCTTTCTTCCTGCGTCTCTCAAAAGAAATATGCCGATTTAGAGGCGAAACAAAAAGAAACTCAGGATTTGCTGAACTCCGCAACCGTTAAGCTTAATGATTGCCTTGAAGAAAAAGCTACTGCCAGTAGCCGATTGAAAACTCTTGAAGACCAAAACGCTTTCTTGAAAGCGAATAACCAAGAGTTGATTAACAACATGGGGAACTTAACAACGCTTACTACTAAAGGAGCTGAGAACCTTGAGAAATCTTTGGAAAGCCTTAAAGAAAAGGATTTGACCATTCGCAAGCTGCAAGATGCTGTAACGCGAAGAGATTCGGTAAACCTTTCTTTAGTGCAAAGTTTAAAAGGTGTGTTGGGCAACTTGGATGACGAAGACATTGAAATCAGTGTTGAAAAAGGTGTGGTATTCGTATCCATCTCCGACAAGTTGTTGTTCAGCAGCGGAAGCTACAACATCAATTCAGCTGCGAAGAGCGTACTTGGAAAAGTAGCCAAAGTAGTAAACAACAAACCTGATTTTGAATTCTTGGTAGAGGGACATACAGATAATGTACCTTTTAAGAGCGGTGTATTGGTTGACAACTGGGATTTGAGTGCAAAACGTGCGACTTCAATTGTACGAACCTTACAAAACGAATTCAACGTCGACCCAAAACGTATGACTGCTGCCGGAAGAAGCTACTACGTACCTGTTGCTTCAAATGATTCTGCTACAGAGCGTGCCAAGAACAGAAGAACACGTATCGTGGTACTTCCAAAAATCGACCAGTTCTACAGCATGATAGAAGAAGGAATGAAAGACCCTGCCATCGGTGGTTCTGGAAAATAATTCCCATTAAAACATATTTGGAAAGCGGCCCTTTATGGGCCGTTTTTTATTAGAGGATATCTGTAGAACCCTTTCCTTCTCGAACAACTTCGGGATAGCCGTCAGACAAATCGATGATGGTTGACGCTATATTATCCCCATACCCCCCATCGACAACAACATCCACAAGGTTTTGCCACTTCTCGAAAATAAGCTCGGGATCCGTAGTGTATTCCAAAATATCATCTTCATCCCGAATGGAAGTGGAAACAATTGGATTACCCAAAGCTTCTACAATGGCTTGGGCAATAGAATTGTCCGGAACCCGAATTCCAACCGTCTTCCTTTTTTTAAAATCCTTAGGGAGATTATTGTTGCCGGGAAGTATAAACGTATATGGTCCTGGTAAAGCTCGTTTCAAGATTTTAAACGTAGCCGAATCGATTTGGCGCACATAATCCGAGAGATTACTCAAATCCGCGCAGACAAAAGACCAACTCGCTTTGGCCAATTTAATCCCTTTGATACGGGCTATGCGCTCTAGTGCTTTGGTATTGGAAATATCGCACCCCAATCCATAAACCGTATCGGTTGGATAAATGACCAACCCTCCTTTACGCAAAATATCCACTACGCGTTCTACTTGGCGCGGGTTAGGGTTTTCTTCAAAAAGCTTGATGAATTCAGCCATGGCAGTACAAAGAAACAAAGATTGTAGATGCTAAACCTGACTTTAACGTATCCTTACTCACTAGTAGCTGTAAGAAGAATCGACAAAATGTTGCATTTCAACGATAAACTGCAATATTGACGTGCATATTGCGTTGTTAACCGGAAACCAAATCTTAGTGTAATGAACACCATTAGAGGCCGTGTCCTCATTGCTTTTTTAGTGTTGTTCCTACTTATCGGTCCATTTTTGCTTTTTGCCTTCAACAGTTTGCAGGCCATTGACAATGCAAAAACCCTAAGGGAAAGTGTTGCTGTTTTTGACGGAAATCGTCTAAAAGCGGACAACAAATTCTTTCATATCCTCGATTTTGATACCAAGCAAGATGATTTTTATCTTCAAAAATCTTCCAAGTATTTAGAGGAATATCAGCAGTATATTGAAAATGCCAAAAGCGCATTAGCTAAAATACGTAGCGCAAATTATAGTAAAAACCCAACCGTAGCAGCTAGGCTTGACAGAATTGAAGCTAACCTTCAGCAGTTGAATGCCGATATCATCCATGTTTTTGGTCTTATCCAACAAAAAGGCTTTAAAAGTTTTGGAACCATTGGCAAGATGCGCCGAACGATTCATTTATTGGAAAAAGAAGGGGTTGGTATAGAGTTACTGGAAATACTACAACTTAGGAGAAAAGAAAAAGATTTCTTTATTCGAAAAGACCCCTATTATGTAAAACAACTAAACGCACAGTGCGAAGCTTTGTTGGAGCGTATTTCACTGGAAGAGGGGCCCGAGTTTCGTGAAACTCAAAAATTACTCGCGAGTTACCAAAGTAAATTTAATCTCGTCACAAAACTTGACGCTAAAATCGGAGATGGCCAAAGTGGTATCGTGAAAAATATTCAAGACACCAATACACGTTTAAACGCCAATATCGCTGGCCTTTACGAGTTGGTGGATGCTGATTCTGAACTGATGATAGGTTCGATTAAATCGTATTTGGTATTGTTCTTTGTAATTACTGTGTTGTTTGCTATGCTATCGGCCTTTGTTTTTGCTGGTCATATTGCACGACCCATCAAGAATCTAATTTCCGATATGGATTCCATAGTGCAAAACAATTTTGAGGGACAGCTAAGCGATACCAAAAGTCTTCGTATTGCCGAAATCGATAGGTTAACTGGCACCTACAATGGTTTGGTCAGCAAAATCCGGAATCAAATCGAAACCCTTAGTGAGAAGAATAAATCACTACACTTTCTCAATGGAAAACTGGTGGAATCTGAGAATGAACTAAGGGAAGCTTCTCGAATCAAGGATAAATTCTTTTCCATTATTTCCCATGATTTAAGAGGACATACTGGTAATGTATTGTCTTTAGCCAATATCTTGAAAGAGGATAAAGACAAGTTGGAAGAAAAGGAGAAAGAGCTTTTTGTAAAATACCTTTCGGATGCCTCCCAAAACCTCCAACTACTATTAGATAATCTACTGAATTGGGCCAAATCACAAATGAACGACCATACCCTTTCCAAAAAGTCGTTCAATATGGGGAAGGTTGTTCAAAAGAACGTGCAATTGTTCAAAGAAAATGCCTTGCGCAAAAACATTGCTATTGTTTTTGAGGAAAAAGATATTCCCAGAGTTTATGCTGATAAGGACATGATGGATTTTGTTATTCGAAACTTATTGTCCAATGCACTGAAGTTTACCAGTAAAGGTGACCAGATTTTCATCGAAATCTCTGAAAATGAAGACCATTTGGCCATTACCGTTCGGGATACCGGGGTTGGAATGTCCAAAAAACAAATTCAAAGCTTGTTGCTTTCAGCCAAAGAAAACAAGTCGACAAAAGGTACGGACAACGAGGAAGGAACGGGACTAGGTTTTGCCATTTGCAAAGATTTTGTGGACCGAAACAATGGTGAATTTCGAATTGAAAGTAAACCCAATCAAGGAAGCTCCTTTACCTTTACCGTACCCACTACTCTCACTACAGAGAGTATCCTAAAAGTTTCTTAGCCTTCAAGAAGTTCCAACTTGGCAAACCGAAGCAATAATTTCTTCACATCACCTAGCTCGAATTGAATTTCAGCTTTACGGTCATTCCCCAGTCCTTCAATTTTCAAAACTTTGCCCCGTCCAAAACGCGTATGGTTGACCAAGCTCCCTTCTTTCAAATCGATTTCAATGGCGCTGGTACCTTCATTCGGATTGGACAACTGTGGTTTGATTTTCCGTAACCGCCGTAATTGCTGTTCGCTAGGTTTGGTCGCCAAAGGCGGCGTTCCTTTGGTAGGTTTGCTTTGACGCAACTTACTTTTGTCCACCTCACCGAAGATATCCGCATTTATCATGGACTTATAACGATATCCATCATTCACCGGTGTCAGGTTTTCGACATATTGCTCGTCTATTTCTTCCAAAAAACGACTCGGTTCCGCATCAATCAATTTTCCCCAACGATACCGGTTTTGGGTATAGGTTAAAAAAGCCTGTTTTTCGGCGCGGGTCAACGCTACATAAAACAACCTTCGCTCCTCCTCTAATTCACTCCTGGTGTTCATGCTCATCGCGGAAGGAAACAAATCTTCTTCCATCCCCACGATGTAGACATAAGGAAACTCCAGACCCTTGGCCAAGTGTATTGTCATCAAAGCAACGCGGTCATCGTCCCCTACTTCTTTGTCCATATCTGTTGCTAGGGCTACATCTTCCAAGAATTCAGTCAAACTTCCGGTGGCATCGGCCAATTCTTTTTGACCCTCCACAAAATCCTTGATACCATTGAGCAATTCCTCAATGTTCTCCATGCGAGCAATACCTTCTGGAGTACCATCTTTTTTGAACTCAAGAAGCAAACCTGTTTTTTTGGCAACATGTTCAGCCAGCGTAAAAGCATCTGAACCTTCGTTCATGATTTGGAAGCTTTTGATCATGGTGACAAAATCTTCCAATTTTCTTCGGGTACCAGTATTTATGTTTACGGGTAGGCTGGTCAAGTTGGCCATGACCTCAAAAATAGGACGGCCGTATTCATTGGCCGCGACGGTCAACTTGTCCATCGTACTCTGGCCAATACCTCTAGCAGGAAAATTAATAACCCGTTTTAGCGCTTCTTCATCCTTAGGATTAATGACCAAACGCAAATAGCCCAAGACATCTTTGATTTCCTTTCTTTGGTAAAAGGAGAGCCCGCCGTAAATACGATAGGGAATGTCCCGTTTGCGCAAGGCATCTTCAATAGACCGTGACTGGGAATTGGTTCGATACAACACAGCAAATTCACCATTCAGCATATGCTGTTGCATCTTCTGCTCAAAAATCGATGAAGCCACATATCGACCTTCTTCCGCATCGGTCGTACTTCGATGAATTTTTATTTTACCGCCCTCTTCATTTGAAGTCCAAACTACCTTTTCGAGCTGGTTTTTGTTTTTCGCTATAATGGAATTGGCGGCATTGACAATATTTTTAGTGGAACGGTAATTTTGCTCCAGTCGATATACGGCGACGTCATCATAATCGCGCTGAAAATTGAGAATATTGCTGATATTGGCTCCCCTGAAGGAATAAATACTTTGAGCGTCATCCCCCACCACACAAATGTTTTGAAATCTATCGGAAAGGGCTTTTACTATCAAATATTGGGAGTGGTTGGTATCTTGGTACTCGTCCACCAAAATATAGCGAAACCGTTCTTGATACTTCATAAGCACTTCAGGAAAACGGGTCAACAACTCATTGGTCCGTAACAAAAGGTCATCGAAATCCATGGCGCCTGCTTTGAAGCAGCGGCCCACATAATTTTGGTAGATTTCACCCAATCTTGGACGTTTGGCCATGGCATCGGCTTCCATCAACTCAGGGTTCTGAAAATATGCTTTCACCGTAATCAAACTGTTCTTGTAGGATGAAATCCGATTTTGAACCTGTTTGTATTTGTAGATGTCTTTATCCAACCCCATTTCCTTGATGATGGAAGCGATAAGGCGTTGGGAGTCCTGCGTATCGTAAATGGTAAAGTTGCTGGGGTAGCCCAGTTTATCACTTTCGTACCTCAAAAGCCTCGCAAATACCGAGTGAAAGGTGCCCATCCACAAGTTTTTGGCTTCTGAGCTCCCCACGATATCGGCGATACGCTTTTTCATTTCACGGGCAGCTTTGTTGGTGAAGGTCAGCGCCAAAATGTTGAAGGAATCCACACCCTGTTCCATGAGATGGGCTATCCTAAAGGTCAGGACTCTGGTCTTTCCTGAACCAGCTCCGGCAATAACCATCAAAGGACCGTCTTTGTGCAAAACTGGCGCTCTTTGCGCATCATTCAACGCTTGCAGAAAACTACTCAAAAGCAAAAATTTTAATAAGTGAAAATAGCCAATTGCCTACGTATCCTAAAAACATCCTTTCAATACTTATAAACATCGAAAAAAGTTCAAATGGAATTGGATATCTTTAAACTTTAAAGCGTTTATGCAAAAATTTCGCTCCTTTCTTTTAAGTGTTTGCGCAGTGGGTTTGCTTCAAGCACAAACAAAATCAAAAGGTCCTGTCATCACGGATTTCGGAGAAGTGTATCAGGTCCAAAATCCTAGTTTTAAGACCAAGAGCAATGGCGAATTCAAAGTGGTCTTTGATGTGGTCTATAGCCCTGAAGGGCAAGGGCTTTTCAACAGAAGTATCGAGACGGCAGCGCGTTTTTTGAACATGCATGCCCAAAATGGGTTTGCTCCTGAAGCGTTACAAGTCGCTTTGGTTGTGCATGGTGGAGCTACCCAAGACTTGTTGAGCAACGCTTACTTCGAACAAAATTTTTCCACCTCGAATGAGAATATTACCCTTTTGGAAGCTCTCATGGAGGCAGGAGTGGAAATCGTTGTTTGCGGACAATCATTGGCTGCTCGTGGGTATAATACCGAACAGCTTGTTCCAGGAGTCAAAATAGCTTTATCGGCCATGACTGCTCTGATTCAATTACAAGAAACTGACTATCAACTCATAAAATTCTAAACTTTTTGAAAATGAATCGAATCGTACTTCTCCTCCTATTGCTGTCCGGCGCAAACCTTTGCGCGCAAGGACCCAACCTTACCAAAGACATTGAAGCTGTGGAAAGCAAGGTGATTGAATGGCGCAGGGATATCCACAAAAATCCAGAACTCAGCAATCGAGAGTTCAAAACTGCAGAAAAAATTGAAAAACACCTTCGAGCTTTAGGTATGGAAGTACAAACCGGAATTGCTCACACAGGAGTTGTAGGCATTTTAAAAGGTGATACGGATGGCAAAGTGGTCGCACTTCGAGCGGATATTGATGCTTTACCGGTTACAGAAAGAAATGACCTTCCTTTTAAATCTCAAGTAAAAACAACTTTTCTTGGAGAGGAAGTAGGCGTCATGCACGCTTGTGGACATGATACGCACACTGCCATTTTGATGGGGGTTGCCGAAGTGCTATCCAAAAACACTTCCCAAATAAAGGGTACTGTGAAATTTATTTTCCAACCCGCAGAAGAAGGTGCCCCCCCGGGAGAAAAAGGAGGTGCTTCACTGATGGTTGAAGAAGGTGTGCTTGAAAACCCTAAGGTGGATGCCATTTTCGGATTGCACATCAACTCCCAAACGCCAATAAACACTATTCGCTATAAGCCCGGAGGTAGTATGGCCTCAGCACAGCGATTTGTAATTGACGTCAAAGGAAAGCAAACCCACGGCTCCCAACCTTGGGGCGGTGTCGACCCTATTCTGATTAGCGCTAAAATTGTAGATGGGCTGCAAACCATCATAAGCCGTGAGGCGGAATTGACCAATGAAGCGGCGGTAATTACCGTTGGGAAAATTACCAGTGGCGTGCGATATAACATCATCCCGGAAAGCGCACAGATGATTGGAACAGTTCGTACACTAGACTACGATATGCAAAAGGAAATCAACGAAAGAATGCAAGAAATGGTTCCTACTATTGCCAAAGCCTACGGTGGAGAGGCAACCATTGACATTCAAACCACAACGGCCATTACTTATAACGACGAGGCTTTGACCCAATTGATGGTTCCCTCACTAGAAAAAGCGGCAGGAAAGGAAAATGTGAGCATCCATAAAGCCATCACGGGTGCAGAGGATTTTAGTTATTTTCAACAAAAAGTGCCGGGTCTGTACTTCTTCTTAGGAGGTATGACGCCAGGGACGCAAGAAGCGTATCCGCATCATACGCCAGACTTTATAATTGATGAAGATGGTATGTTGCTCGGCGTCAAAGCCATGACCCAATTAACCCTGGATTATTTAAATATGTAGCCACTACACTTAAATCGTATTACTTTTACCCCAACCATAGACGAATCCCTTATGATGAAAAAACTACTTTTCCCAATTGCGGTGTTAACCTTTACCATTTCCCTTCAAGCGCAGCGTAAGAGCGAGCTTTTTGCCCAAATAGAAACCCTAAAAAGTGAGAAAGACACCTTGACCCAAGCTTTGGCACAAGCCAAGAGGTCGATTTCCGCTTCAGAGGCAAAAGCTGAAACTTTTGAAATGGAAAATACCAGTCTGAGGGACGCCAATGCTACTTTATTGAAGAACCTTACCAGTTTTTCTGAGTTGTCAAAAAAGAACACTGAGAATGTGAACAAAACCCTGTTGGCCCTTCAACAAAAAGAACAACAGCTTTCAGGAATCAACCAAACCATTTCATCCAATGATTCCACCGCCATTGTGATGCTTGGACGAGTGCAACAAACACTTGGTGATAAAGGAAACGCTGACTTTTCTGATGGTGCCATTGTTATGGGAAATAGTTTGAACACCCTTTTTGGAGATGACACTTCTACCACCTTGACCGAAAAAGGCGCCGCCTGGTTAGAAACCCTTTCTGGGATTATTACCACGTATGGGGATAGACAGGTAGAGGTTGTCGGACTAAACATTACCGGGGAATTTGGTCCAACCTTTGACAAAGCCCATGTCATCATCAAAGCACTCTCAGAAACCTACAGCATAAGTGCTGAACGCCTGAGCCTGTCTGTTCAAGATGGAAATTTCAAAGAAGGAATACTGGTAAAAATGGTGCCCGATTATAAAAAGTTTTATGATATGGTGAAGGACAGTGTGAAAGCTGCCCAGTAGCGGGCACATTCGTTTTGAAAGGGCAATAAGGTTCAAAAAAGCGGTTTTCACAACTACTTCCCAGCTTGCCATACTTTTTGGCTTGAATCGCCGTTTAAGTTCTTGAAATCGCTAAAACCAACTATTCATGACAGGGGACAACATTTTTCAACTGTTTGCTTATTTATTACCCGCTGTAGTCACCGGGGCCATTGCTTTTTACTTTTTTAGATTGCATACACGAAATGAAGACGGGCGACGCCGTTTTTTACTCCATAAAGATTCCCAAAAAGATACCTTGCCCATTCGATTGCAAGCCTATGAACGTATGGTTTTGTTTTTGGAGCGGATAACCCTAAACAGCCTTGTGGTAAGAGTTTCACCCGTTGGAAACGATAAAAATGCGTACGAGAACCTGCTCATCAAGCAAATTGAGACCGAGTTTGAACACAACCTTTCACAACAAATATATATGAGTGATGAATGTTGGAACATCATCAAAACTGCTAAGAATGCAACCATTCAAGCGATTCGTTCTTCAGGGATGAGCGCTAGTGATTCTGCAGACAAACTAAGGGAGCATATTTTAAACCAGACTTTAGAGAAACAATCTCCTTCTTCCACTGCCTTATCTTACATCAAAAAAGAGGTAGGAGAGCTTTGGTAAATCATTCTTGAACTTCTGGGTCGATTGGACTCGTTTCGTCATTTTTGTTTTTGGCATACAGGTATCCCCGTTTCCACCATAGGGTCATTCGCTCTTTGTTGAAAATCAAGGAATTTGTTGTCAACACCGTAGGGGTGTAATAAAAATTTATGATGGCGTCTTTTTGGTTGGCGACGAGCTTGCCAATACGAATGTTTTGGTTTTCAATACGGTCAAGCATAAATTCCGACATGGTGGTAATCAACTCAAAAGAACTTCTTACAGGCATCCGGTTGAGGTAATTGACTTCGGTACGCAATACCACTACATCAATCTCTGTGGCGCCGCGTCGTAAAGCTTCTTCAATAGGCACCAAACTGCCCAAACCTCCATCGGCATATTCACAGCCGTTGCGTTTCACCAAACTCATAAAGGGTGTGTAGTTGGAAGAAATCCAAATCCAATCACAGAATTCTTCGTAAGTGCACTCGTTCAAAGATTTGTATTCCACCTGATTCAAGGAAAGGTTGGACACAGTAACTACCACATCTGAACTTCCTTGCTTTAAGGTTTCAAATTCCGCTTGAGTTACACTATCCCGAATAAGTTTTCTGAGGTTTTCACTTTCTCCAAAAGTTTTCCTTCCCCTTAAAAAATTGCGTAGCACATTCCAATGGTTGATACCGATGACTTCAAGACCATGTTTTTTTCGCACTACGAACGGACAAATATTGAAGATACTTTTCTGGTTGACCGATGAATAGATTTCCTTGATTTTGTCCAACTTATTCAAAGCCAAATGGCTTATCAGCAAACTACCAGTGGAAGTACCTACAAAAAGGTCATATTTATACTGCGCTTCCTGAATCAGGAATTGGGCTACACCCCCTGCAAACGCGCCTTTGCTACCCCCACCAGAAATGACCAAGGCTCTCATTTCGCAAGAGTTTTATCAATGAACTTTTGCTCTTCCGCACTGAGGCTAGCATAGAGTGCCCGAATGCGTTCCTGACCTTGGGCTTCTTGGGAAAAGTCTTTCAAGAGCTTACGACAGCTCTTTTTAAAATACCATACATGGTGCATACTTCCCGAAATCAGATTTTTCAATACAGAATTGGAAAAAGGCGCAAGATTATTCAAATACTGAAATGCCAACAACCGCTCTTCAAAATGATGGTCGGGGTTGGTATAGGCTTCCAAGGTTTGATAAAATCCTAACTTCTCCCCTTCCCTATATTCTGAGGTGGCCAATGCCAAGGTATACCATAAAAGTTTCAAACTGCTGTTTTCACAACGCATAAAATCCTCGGTTTCATCCAATACTTGTCTTCTCTCCAAAGGAAAATCCACCCATAAACGGTATAGTGCTGTTTCCCGCGTTTGGTAGCTAAAATCCTTTAGAAGCGATTTGAACAACAATTTTATCGTGTCATTTACTTTGGTCGTGGATTGGGCGAATGCCTGACGAACCAAAGTGCTTTCCGTTTTCAAAAGCGCACTCCAAAGGGTATCTGAAATTTGACTTCTGACGTCGAGCACCACTTGTTTTTTAAAAGGTTCAGAACGCTTTTCGGACCATACTTCTTTCAAAAAATTTGTGGTGAGATTCTCTTTTTCGCTAAACTGAAAATAATCCGAAAGGTCTTTGTTCTGTAACGCTAAAAGTTGTTTGGCTTGCTCCATAGGAAATTCGGATTGGTGCAACCAAATCTCTTCAAAACCGGCAAGTTTCATTCCAGAAGCCTTTCGCATCTCCCACATGAATTCTTGAACGGTCACGTTTTGATAGGCAAAACGATTGAGATAGTTCTGTATTCCCGTTCGAAATGCATCTTCGCCAACAATATTCCGAAGGATAACCAAGGCCCAGGCACCCTTTTCATAAAAGGTCAAACTTCCGGCCTGCGGATTGGTCAAGGCTTCCCCATTACCTTCTTTGGACATACTGTTCAAGGCTTTGGCGGTATCCCAAAGTTTCCAGTAAAAATGGTTTGAGCCGAACAATTCCTTTTCAGCCAAATAGGCATAGTAGGTAGCAAAACCTTCATGTAGCCAGTGATGTTCCCCACTTTCTTCAGTCACAAAATTACCAAACCACTGATGTGCCAGTTCATGGGCGTTGACATTGACATAGTTTTTATCGGTAAAAGCTATCGAATCAATCACATACCGATTGGAAAAGAAAGTCGCTGTCGTATTCTCCATCCCAGCATAGAGAAAATCATGAACAGGAACTTGTTTGTAATCTTGCCAAGGATAAGGCACCCCAATTTCGTTCTCCAAAAAGTCAAATATTCTTTTGGAATACCGATAGGTAGGTTCTGATTTCAGGCTATCCCCTGCCTTATAGTATAATGAAAACGGAACGCCTGAAGAAGAAAACTCTTGTTTCTTTGTATACTTGCCAATGGCAAAAGCCAACAAATAGCTACTCATAGGCTGGGTCATGTCAAAAGACCATATGGTGACTCCCTGATCTTGTTTTTCGGTTATCAACTTACCATTGGCAATAACGGTATAACGAGAATCGAAGATGATATCCAAATCAAACTCGACCTTCTCGTTCATGTCATCAAAACTAGGCACCCAATGCCTACTGTATTTGCCTTGGCCTTGCGTCCAGATTTCTTCTCTTCCGGCATTGCCTCCATTCCAGTTTTCAAAATATACCGTCTGTTTGGGTTTGCAATCATATAATACCAGTAAAGTGTTTTCAACGGAAGGTTTTATTTTTTTTTGAATAATAAGCTTATCCTTTGTCAAGCGATATCGAACCGATTTTTCATTGAGTAACACCTTGGAAACGTTCATATCCTTCGCATCAAGATAAAAGCTGTCCAAGGACTTTTCTACATCAAAAAGATATTGTACTTCACCCTGAATGGCTTTGAAAAACGGATTGGGCGCAATGGTGATTTTCGCTTTTTTGAAGTCTAGCTTATCTTGTTCCTGAGCCCAAGTGCTAACGCTGAAAATAAGTAAGAAAAGGAGTATGGGCCGTTTCATGGACAGTAGGTAACAAAAGTCACTCCAAATTACATATTTTAGTTTGATGAATGCGAAAATTCTAGGTACTCCCATAACCTATCTGAAAAGCGTAGGCCCGAATCGAGCGGCTTTGTTAAAGGAGGAGCTTGGTATTGATACCTATTTGGATTTACTTCAATTGTATCCCAATCGCTATTTGGAATAAACCCAGTACCACAAAATCGCTTCTTTGAAAAACAGCGGTGCCGATGTCCAAGTCGTTGGGAAAGTAATTCACATTAAAACGGTTGAACAGCGAAGGGGAAAACGATTGGTGGCCACTTTTGCAGATGAAACAGGGCAAATGGAATTGGTTTGGTTCCGTTCGCATAAATGGATTCGGGACCGGTTGGAGCTCAATCAAGCTTATGTTGTATTTGGTCGTATTTCACAATATGGCGCGGTCTATTCCATGGCCCATCCAGAAATGGAATTATTAAAACAACATCAAGCCACACAGCGTTCGACAATGCAACCGCTGTATCCCTCCACTGAGAAGCTTTCGGCTAGAGGCGTTACCAATAAGGTCGTTCTCGGAATGATGGGGCAGCTATTAACAGAAACCCAGGATGTTTTGCAGGAATGCTTGTCCTCGGATATTTTAAATGAGTTTCAATTATTGCCAAGAAAGCTGGCGTTTATCAACATCCATTTTCCTGAAAGTCAAGAATTACTAGCCAAAGCTCGGTTTCGCTTAAAATTCGAAGAACTTTTTTTCATCCAGCTGCAACTCCTCCTGAAAAAAAACCTACGCAAACATAAAATCAAGGGAATGCCCTTCAATCAAGTAGGAGCAACATTCAATACCTTCTTTGAAAAACACCTCCCTTTTGAGCTAACGGGGGCACAAAAAAAAGTCATCAAGGAAATACGCAATGATTTGGGGAGCCATGCCCAAATGAACCGTTTACTTCAAGGTGATGTAGGTTCAGGAAAGACCATCGTGGCCTTGCTCAGCATGCTGCTAGCGGTAGATAACGGTTTTCAAGCCTGTCTTATGGCTCCTACTGAAATCCTTGCGCAACAGCACTTCAATGGTTTGAAGGAATTATTGGGAGAGATGGATATCGAAATAGCATTACTTACGGGTTCCACTAAGCAAGCTGCTCGGAAAACGATTCATGCCAATTTGCAGGATGGAAGTTTGTCTTTCTTGGTGGGCACCCATGCCCTACTGGAAGATAAAGTGCAGTTCAAAAACTTGGGATTGGCCATTATTGATGAACAACATCGGTTTGGTGTGGCACAGCGCTCCAAACTCTGGAAAAAAAATACCATTCCGCCACATATTTTGGTTATGACGGCTACTCCGATTCCAAGAACCTTGGCCATGAGTCTTTATGGAGATTTGGATATTTCGGTTATTGACGAACTACCCCCTGGCCGAAAACCCATTAAAACCGTACATCGATTTGATTCCAACCGATTGAAAGTTTTTGGGTTTCTTAAAAATGAAATTGCCAAAGGAAGACAAGTGTACATCGTTTATCCCTTGATTCAAGAATCCGAAGCTTTGGATTACAAAGATTTAATGGATGGGTATGAGAGTATTGTGCGGGATTTTCCGAATGACCAATATCAAATTTCCATTGTTCACGGAAAAATGAAACCCGCTGATAAAGATTATGAGATGGAACGCTTCGTTCGGGGTGAAACCCAGATTATGGTAGCGACTACAGTGATTGAAGTCGGCGTAAACGTACCGAACGCTTCGGTGATGGTTATTGAAAGTACCGAGCGGTTTGGGTTATCGCAACTACATCAGCTACGCGGACGTGTAGGCCGTGGTGCAGAACAAAGTTTTTGTATTCTGATGACCGGCCACAAACTCTCAGATGATGCCAAAACCCGATTGGAGACCATGGTACGAACGAACGATGGCTTTGAAATTGCAGAAGTGGACTTAAAGCTTCGCGGACCAGGGGACTTAATGGGCACCCAACAAAGTGGTATGCTCAATCTGAAAATTGCGGACATTGTGAAAGACAATCAAATTTTGAAAACCGCCCGTCACAAAGCAATTCAAGTATTGAAAGAAGACCCTAAACTGGAAAAACCGGAAAATTTAGGCATCCGTAACCAATACCTATCCAATATTCAAAACAAAGCCCTTTGGAATTACATTAGTTGACCAAGCAACTCCAAAAGACCAATAGACTTCAAAGAAATTATAAATTGATTCCCTCGCCGTTCTCTGCTTTTGTCAAGTTTGCGGCGACTCTATCACGACTAGCTTGCGCCGGTGCATTCTCCAGGGCCATCTTCAGGTGTTTGACGGTGGATTTGTTATCACCCAGCGCAGAATACCCTCTCGCCAAACCATAATGCACGGGCCAAGTGCCTTTGTGTTTTTTCGCATTCCATTTAAATACCTCAAATGCTTTATCGTTCTTCCCTTCTGTGATAAGTCTGCGTCCATACTGATGCACATCGAATACGGTTCCCAACGGCATAGCCTCTTCCATTACAGTTTGGGACTCAGCAAGTTTACCTTGTTTGGCCAGTATTTGTGATTTGATATTTAAATTAGCAAAGGTTTTTTCACTAAAAAAGTTACCATCTATCGCCGCGTCAATCCAACCCAAAGCTTCATTTAAATCACCATTGTTATTTAAGGCAAAATTTGCGGCTTGTTCCCAACTTTGACGACTAAATCCATCAGTGTTTTGCAGTTTTTGTCGGATTAGGGTCAAGACATTTTCAGTGACATTGGTTTCAATAATGAATGGGATTTGTTTCTTTTCCCAGCGCAAAGAAGCTTTAGCAGAGTTAGCCGTTACCTCCGTAAAATCGAAAGTGAGTTGTTCGGTATGCTCTGTCACATTGGTCTTCACTTTTACCTGAAGTACATCTTCGCTGGGTTTATAAAAATAACTGCCCCAGGCATCATAATTACTAGAAAAAATGATGGTGGCTTCATCATTTTCTTCCACAACCATATGAAGCCCATACGTTCCCGCAGGCAAATCTTTTCCTCCAATTTGAAGGTCATGGGTTGTTTCAAAAATGGTGTTTTCATTAGCCCCGGCTCGCCATGGAGAAGATTCGGCCGTTCCGAAGCCCAAATTGTTCATACCATATGGTACCAATTGTCCCCATACTTCTCTATCCTGTACACTGGGTCTGGAATAGGTAATGGAAACATCGGTATTTCCGATGCGCTGCATCACTTTGGCCATTTGGCTGCCTCTTGGTAAAAAATCCAACTGGGCATCGCAAGGGGTACTTGTCAAAAAGAAGAAACTACAACAAAGTGCAGTTCCTAGAACATAAAAATTTTTCATTGGTCTGTTTTATTTAAGGTGTTGTTTTTATTGCTCTCGAATGTAGAAAGAGTATTCACCCCAAATCGTTAGCGTGGCGTTAAAGGGAAGGTAATACTGTTAAAAATTCAATAAAATAAGTCCGATGCTGGTTTTTTAATAGCAAAATTATTGCTTTAGCTAATATTTGATAATTGAAAAAGTCCTAAAACGCCTTTTGCTTGAACCTTAGAAACGATGAACTCAGAACCTAGCTTGACATTCAAATCAACGAAATAGGATTATATTTTACTGGTATGCATAGGTTTGAGAAAGTTCACGAATAGTTTGAACATCGTATTTTTTCTATATTTTTTTTGAATTCTTTTATCCTTGCCCCTACTTTTATCCGCTTAATGTAAATCGCGCACGAAGAGATGAGCAAGACACTATTTGACAAGGTTTGGGATTCGCATGTGGTAAAGCGTATTGAAAATGGACCTGATGTTTTTTTCATTGACCGTCATTTGGTTCATGAAGTGACTAGTCCAGTGGCATTCTTAGGTCTTAAGAACCGTAATATCAAAGTACTTTATCCTGAGAGAACGTTTGCAACTGCGGACCATAATACGCCTACCCGTAATCAGCATCTTCCTGTAAAAGACAAATTGTCTGCCAACCAACTAAGGGCATTGGAAGAGAATGCTACACAACATGGTATACCCTATTGGGGCTTAGGGCATGAGAAAAATGGTATTGTTCATGTAATTGGTCCTGAAAATGGAATTACCGTCCCGGGTGCGACCATTGTATGTGGAGACTCCCATACTTCTACCCATGGGGCCTTTGGAGCCATTGCTTTTGGAATCGGCACTAGTGAGGTAGAAATGGTACTTTCCACCCAATGCATTATGCAACCAAAACCAAAAAGTATGCGCATCACAATTGATGGCGCGCTGAATGCTGCTGTCACTCCCAAAGATGTGGCGCTATACATTATTTCTAAGCTTACTACCTCAGGTGCTACGGGCTACTTTGTGGAGTATGCGGGTGAAGTATTTCGAAACATGTCCATGGAAGGGCGAATGACCGTTTGCAACCTCAGTATTGAAATGGGGGCACGTGGCGGAATGATAGCTCCAGATGAAAAAACATACAACTATATTCAAGGAAGAGAATATACTCCCGAAGGAACCGCGTGGGACAAAGCCATGACCTATTGGGATACCCTTTACTCCGATTCTGACGCTACATTTGACAAAGAAATCACCTTTAGTGCTTCCGATATTGAGCCCATGATAACCTATGGTACTAATCCTGGGATGGGAATTGGCATTAGCAATGGCATTCCAACGGCAGAAGCAGTAGGTGGTGGCGCCGCAACCTATGAGAAATCCTTGAACTATATGGATTTCAATGAAGGGGAAGCCATGATTGGCAAACCGATTGACTTTGTCTTTTTAGGAAGTTGTACGAACGGAAGAATTGAGGATTTTAGAGCTTTTGCATCCATAATTAAAGGAAGAAAAAAGGCCGATAATGTCACTGCATGGCTGGTACCTGGTTCTCACCGGGTGGAAGAGGCCATCAAAGAAGAAGGTATTCTGGACATTTTGCATGAATCTGGTTTTGAACTGAGAGAACCCGGATGTTCGGCTTGTTTGGCCATGAATGACGATAAAATTCCCGCAGGAAAGTACGCGGTAAGTACCTCCAACAGAAACTTTGAAGGAAGACAAGGGCCTGGGGCACGAACGCTTTTGGCCAGCCCATTGGTGGCCGCAGCCGCTGCGGTAACTGGAAAAGTTACTGACCCAAGGGAACTCATGGAACTACAAGAAGCTTGAACAACGCACAATAAATAATGAACAATTAAATTTTCGGCAGAAAGCCTATTGTTAATTGTACATTGTAACTGATAATTGAAAAAATGGCATACGATAAATTCAATATACTCACTAGCACCGCGGTACCCTTACCCATTGAGAACGTGGATACGGACCAAATCATTCCTGCACGCTTTTTAAAAGCTACAGAACGCAAAGGTTTTGGTGACAATTTGTTCCGGGATTGGCGCTACCATTCAGACAACACGCCCAAAGAACACTTTGTACTGAACAATCCTATCTACGGAGGAAAAATTCTAGTAGGCGGAAAGAACTTTGGCTCCGGTTCTTCAAGAGAACACGCTGCATGGGCAGTTTACGATTATGGTTTTCGATGTGTGGTATCCAGTTTCTTTGCAGATATCTTCCGAAACAACTGTTTGAACGTAGGGGTACTCCCTGTTCAAGTGAGTCCTGAGTTTTTGGATACTATTTTCAAAAGTTTGGAACAAAATCCCAAAACCGAGTTAACGGTAGACCTGCCCGCACAGACCATCTCCATAGCAGGAACAGAACATAGCGAATCTTTCGCCATAAATGACTACAAAAAGGACAATCTTCTTAACGGTTTCGATGACATCGACTACCTGCTAAACATCAAGGAAGACATACAGCAATTTGCACAGAACACCCCTCTATAGGCGCATCATAAATAATAAGCTCTAGCAATGGCAACACGCATGGTGGAAATTATGGATACCACCCTAAGGGATGGAGAGCAAACTTCTGGGGTTTCCTTTTCGGCCTCTGAAAAACTGACCTTGGCCAAATTGCTATTGGAAGAACTTCAAGTAGACCGAATTGAGGTGGCCTCCGCCAGAGTATCCGAGGGAGAATTCCAAGCTGTAAAGAACATTACGGAATGGGCTGAAACCGAAGGGTATATTTCAAGAGTAGAAGTGTTAACCTTTGTGGATGGTGGGGTTTCCATAGATTGGATGGAAGAAGCAGGTGCAAAAGTGCAAAACTTGTTGACCAAAGGATCCATGAACCACCTTACCCATCAGTTAAAAAAAACACCTGAACAACATTTTAAAGATATAGGGACAGTTGTTCAAAAAGCCCAAGAGAAAGGGATAACGACAAACGTATATCTTGAAGATTGGAGCAATGGTATGCGAGATTCCAAAGCGTATGTTTTTCAATTCTTGGATTTTTTGACCCAATTGCCCATTAAACGTATTTTATTACCAGATACTCTTGGCGTCCTAACCCATTTTGAAACGGGAACCTTCGTCAAAGAAATTGTCGCCCAATATCCAAACCATCATTTTGATTTTCATGGTCATAATGACTACGACTTGAGCGTAGCCAACGTAGTAGAAGCCCTTACTGCCGGTTGCCACGGATTGCATTTGACCGTCAATGGCATGGGTGAACGTGCTGGCAACGCACCATTGGCTAGCGTGGTGGCTGTAATCAACGATTTTTTACCCAGCATTGAGATTGGAGTCAAAGAATCATCCCTATACAAGGTGAGTAAACTGGTTTCGGCATTTACAGGATTTGGAATCCCAGACAACAAACCGATTGTTGGTGACAATGTGTTTACGCAAACTGCTGGCATACATGCAGATGGAGATAATAAAAAGAATCTTTACTTCAATGATTTATTACCGGAACGCTTCGGCAGAAAGCGTAAATACGCATTAGGAAAAACTTCCGGCAAAGCCAATATTCAAAAGAATTTGCAGGAACTCGGGTTGACTCTGAATGATGAAGAATTGAAAAAGGTTACCGAACGTATTATTGAGTTGGGGGATAAAAAAGAGCGGGTTACCAAGGACGATTTGCCCTTTATCATTTCAGACGTTTTGGACAACAAATTGCACCAGCAACGCGTGTTTGTGAAATCATATGTGTTGACACATTCCAAAGGATTGAAGCCTTCAACCACCCTTTCCATTGAAATTGATGGAAAGTCATATGAAGAAAGTGCCCAAGGTGATGGTCAGTTTGACGCATTCATCAACGCGCTGCACAAGGTTTACCAAAAAGAAGGCATTGCCCTTCCAACGCTTGTGGATTATGCAGTTCGTATTCCTCCTGGAAGTACCTCTGATGCACTTTGCGAAACCATCATTACCTGGAAGACCAAGGAAAAAGATTTTACCACAAGGGGCTTGGATTCCGACCAAACCGTATCTGCCATAAAAGCTACGGAAAAAATGCTTAATCTTTTTTGACAAAACCAATAAGCAATACCCTTCAAGTCTCAATACTATTATCAACCTCAATTGAAATCACCGACAACTGATAACCGACAACTGATAACTGATAACTGATAACTGATAACTGATAACTGATATAAATGAAATTACAAATAGCACTTTTGGCTGGCGACGGAATTGGCCCTGAAGTTGTGGAACAAGCCGTAAAGGTGTCGGACGCCATTGCAGGGAAATTTGGCCATGAAATTACTTGGACACCTGCCCTGACCGGAGCGGCAGCAATCGATGCTGTGGGAGAACCCTATCCTGATGAGACCCATGAGGTTTGCGTCGCAGCTGACGCCGTACTGTTTGGTGCGATTGGCCACCCGCGTTTTGACAACGATCCATCCGCAAAGGTTAGGCCCGAACAAGGACTTTTAAAGATGCGGCAAAAACTAGGGTTATTTGCCAATGTAAGGCCCACCTTTACATTTCCTTCATTGATTGACAAATCACCGCTGAAACGCGAGCGAATTGAAGGTACTGACTTGGTTTTTCTTAGGGAATTGACTGGTGGCATCTATTTTGGAAAGCGTGGCCGAGAAGATGATGGCAATACCGCATACGATACTTGCACGTACACACGTGCTGAGGTGGAAAGACTCGCTCGAAAAGGTTTTGAAATGGCGCGACAACGTTCCAAAAAACTATGTTGTGTAGATAAAGCCAACGTTTTGGAAACTTCTCGTCTTTGGCGTGAAACCGTTCAAAAACTGGAATCAGAGTATCCAGACGTTGAGGTAAGTTATGAATTTGTAGATGCCGTGGCCATGCGTCTTATTCAATGGCCCAATGCCTATGACGTTTTGATAACCGAAAACCTGTTTGGCGACGTGCTAACGGATGAAGCTTCTGTTATTTCAGGTTCTATGGGATTGATGCCTTCAGCTTCCTTGGGGGAAAAAACAGCTTTGTTTGAGCCTATTCATGGTTCATATCCACAAGCGGCCGGAAAAGACATCGCCAATCCCTTGGCCACAATTTTATCCGCAGCGATGATGTTCGAAACGGCTTTTGGTTTAAAGGAAGAAGCGGAAGCCATTCGCACAGTTGTCAATAAGTCTCTAGACGAAGGTATCGTCACGGAAGATTTAGCGGATGGCGGAAAAAGTCACAAAACCAGTGAAGTTGGAGATTGGTTGGCAGCTAATGTCTAGGCAATAAAAAGACACTTTTCAAACGTCAATTCAAAAGGGGTTTCTATCAATTCCATGATTTGATAGGTCAATTCCTATGAAAAAATAATGATAGGGGTGCATACATTTGGGTAAAACCAAAGTATGCACCCCTTTCGAATTATAGCATGTGCTGTTATTTTGGGCTTAAGCCCTACCCTCTTAGCTGCTCAAAAGAAGATTAAGCCTATCAAAAACCCAGTAGCATGGACTTATTCCGTGCAACCCAAAAATCCCTTGGAGGCCAACCTAAAAACCTACCAGATAAAGGTCAAAACCGATTTAGACCCAATGGATTGGGGAGAAGAAGTAGGTATATATTCTGCCTTGGGTAGCATGGACTCGAGAAAGAAAAATTTAGTGATTCAAGAAGCAAAAGAGGACACGCTTCGGGTTTGGACGGACCGTTATATCGCTTTGAAAAAGCAACCTTATGCAAGAACACATCACAATCCGGACTTTACCATTACCCTAACCACCGAAACATACAAAGTCGAGAACGTACAATTGGATGTGGACTTTTCAGATATGGAAAGTGCCATCTGCAACGTCAATGCACGCGCAAGACTTACTGTAGGCACGCAAGAAGGTAGCGTCGTTTTGGATGAGAATATTCCCTATTACGTGGATGAGGAAGAAAAATCCACCTTACTGCCTATCCGAATGTTTATGCTCAACCCCGTATTCAAGTTGAAATATAATCTGAAGAAGAAACCGGAAAAGAAAAAGGCCCAGCTACAACGAAAGCTTGAAAAGTATGAATCCGTGGTCTTACGCTACTTCTATGAAAAAACTGGGCAAATATTGAAAGAACAATTTTTAGGGCAGACAATTGCCGTATATGCAGCGACTTTTGGTATAAAAAACAAAGGTCATGAAGCATTAAATGAGACATGTGAAGTCTTAAAAAAGGACATCAACGCTTTGTCGGCCTTGAGTAAGAAAAAAAGAAAATCCCTAGCCGCCATACAACCTGATATTATGGATGCCATTGATTATTGTGAGGATAAACTAAGCCGCACCGAATCTCCGGAAATCTCCAAGTACCTTCATGCTAATCTTTCCCTTGGGTATTTACTAGCGAATCAGCTGGAAAAGGCCAAAACCCATTTGCATACCATACCTGAGTATGAGACAATTCATGAAAAAACCCTATTTCAGAGTGGTTTCGATTACTACCTTTCAGGTTTGGATGCGGCCATCAATACCAAAGAGAAATATCAAGGGTTAGCGACGATACATTGACAATCGCTGGCGGACTTACTGGTTACAGAATATAATCCGTACTCAAAAAGTTGCTTACTTTGGCCTCCATCAGCTGTTCGATGGTTTCATTGTTTAGCTCGGTATCCTTAAAGGCGACAAAGGTTCTGATAGAAAAAGACCGCAGCGCATCATTTACGCTAAGCGTTGACTGAGCCGAGTCTTTTCGCCCCGTAAAAGGATACACATCTGGACCACGCTGGCAAGAACTATTCAGGTTTACTCGGCAAACCAAATTTGCCAAGGTATCAATCAAAGGCGACAGGGCATATACATCTTTCCCAAACAAGCTCACTTGTTGTCCGTAGTTGGAAGCCGCCATATCATCCAAAGGTTGTGAGATATCATCAAATGATATTACGGGTATAATTGGACCGAACTGCTCGTCTTCGTAAACCTTCATGTCTTTTGTAGTAGGATAGACTATCGAAGGCCAAATAAAGTTGGGAACTCGGTCTCCACCTTTTTTGTTCATGATTTTTGCTCCTTTTTCCAGCGCATCATCCAAAAGTTCTTGAATGTAGTCCGGCTTTCCTGGTTCTGGAAGTGGTGTTAAATCAATACCATCGTCCCATGGATTTCCAAACTTCAGCGCATCAACCGCTTTGGCAAACTTCTTTAGAAATTCCTTTTTGATATCCTCGTGAACGTAAATAATCTTCAAGGCAGTGCAACGCTGCCCATCATAGGATAGCGTCCCCGAAATACATTCCTTCACCGTAAGGTCCAAATCTGCATCTGGTAAAATAATCGCTGGATTTTTGGCTTCTAATCCCAATACCTGTCGTAACCGGTTGCTTTTGGGATGTTGGTTTACCAGTGCATTAGCTGAAGAACTGTGTCCAATCAATGCCAGCACATCTACCTTTCCTGTTTTCATTATGGGACCTGCGATGGCTCTTCCCCTACCAAAAAGGATATTTACCACTCCTTTGGGAAAACTGCTTTGAAAGGCTTCCAAAAGTGGTGCAATGAGCAAAACCCCATGTTTCGCGGGTTTGAAAATTGTAGTATTCCCCATTATCAAAGCTGGAATCAGAAGCGTAAAGGTTTCGTTCAAAGGGTAATTGTAAGGCCCCAGGCATAACACTATTCCCAAAGGACCTCTACGAATATGGGCATACACCCCTTGATACTTTTCAAACTTGGCAGAGTTACGGTCTAGCTCTTTATACGCCTCTATCGTATCGTATATATAGGATACCGTTCGGTCAAATTCCTTGTAAGAATCCGGTTGGGATTTCCCAATTTCCCACATCAATAATTTCACTACCTCCTCCCGTTTTTCTTCCATTTTTTGAACGAAAGACTCCATACATTCAATACGGTCCTTAACCTTCATCGTTGGCCACAAGCCTTTGCCTTGGTCCCAAGCCTTGGTTGCAGCATCCAAAGCCTCCATAGCCTCAGGCTCTTGGTTGGTTGGAATACTGCCTAAAATGGTTTTTTGATATTCTTTAGTTGAAGATATGGTAGAAAATACCTCCGATGTCTCTCCTTCCCAATCTTTCATTTCACCATTGACCAAATAGTGTCTTAAGTGAATGGGTTGCTTAATCTGCAGGTTTTCAGGTATTGAAGGTAAACTTTTCATTGTCAGTGATTTCAGAGTAAGTTACTAATTTTGTTTAGCATTTATGTATAATCGTTAAACAAATAATGAATTGCGTTAAAACGACAAGTTCCAAAATCCAACATATAGCTATGTTCTATTTAAGTTTATGCCTTGTTCTTTTCGTCGAAATACCGATAAGATGCTATCACCAAAACCTAGACAATAGGCTTCATTGCCGTCATGGAAGCTCTTAATCTTGCACCAACGACTTCTACCGGATGTTCTCGAATCGCTTTGTTCACCGCAATCAACTTAAAATTGTCAACGCCGGTATCACTGCCCTCTCCATAAATTTTACCCACGACATCGGTATCTACATCTACCATAAAATCTGTCAGCAACGGTTTACAAGCGTGGTCAAACAAGTAACAACCATATTCGGCAGTATCAGAAATCACACGATTCATTTCAAAAAGCTTTTTACGCGCTATGGTATTGGCAATCAAAGGGGTCTCATGTAAGGATTCATAGTAAGCGGATTCTCCAATGATTCCGGATTCCGTCATGGTTTCAAAAGCCAACTCAACTCCTGATTTTACAAAGGCTACCATAAGGACACCATGGTCATAGTAGTCTTGCTCTGAAATACTATCGGAACCTGCTGGGGTTTTCTCAAAAGCAGTTTCCGCTGTAGCTGAACGCCAATCCAGTAAATTTTTATCCCCATTCGCCCAATCTTCCATCATAGTCGTTGAAAAATGGCCGCTCATGATGTCGTCCATATGCTTTTGGAACAAGGGTCGCATAATCACTTTTAACTCTTCCGCCAACTCAAAAGCTTTGATTTTGGCTGGATTGGAAAGACGGTCCATCATGTTGGTTATTCCTCCATGTTTGAGTCCTTCTGTAATGGTTTCCCACCCGTATTGCACCAATTTTGATGCAAAGCCAGGTTCAATCCCTTTTTCAAGCATCTCCCCGTCATTGGATTCGACATTAAAAATTACTATGATCATATCAAAACACAAAATTGATCCGTTCTGTAACAACCCACATAAAATGGTTTGCTCCCCCATTAAGTCCGACTTCACCTCCGCTACAAAAGAAGATTCCAAAACACCAGCTTTGTGACCACCTGTAGCAGCAGCATATGCTTTTGCCTGTGCCAAGCCTTTACCCTCAGGGTCGTTTTCTGGGTGTACTGCAATCAACGTTGGGACACCGAAACCTCTTTTATATTCTTCTCGCACCTCCGAACCAGGGCTTTTTGGTGCTACCATAATCACCGTTAGGTCTTCTCTTACCTGCATACCTTCCTCAACAATATTGAATCCATGAGAATACGAAAGCGTGCTTCCCTTCTTCATCAAAGGCATTACAGCTCCTACAACATTCGAATGTTGCTTGTCTGGAGTTAGGTTAATGACCAAGTCTGCGGAAGGAATCAATTCCTCGTAAGTACCAGCGGTAAAATTATTCTCCGTGGCGTTCAAATAGGATTGACGCTTTTCCGCGATTGCGGCAGGTCGCAACGCATAGGCGATATCCAATCCAGAATCCCGCATGTTCAACCCTTGGTTCAATCCTTGGGCACCACAACCCACGATAATGATTTTCTTTCCTTTTAGCGCATCAACGCCATCCGAAAACTCATGGGCATCCATAAATCGACATTTCCCTAACTGTGCTAGTTGGTCTCTTAAGGATAAGGTATTGAAGTAATTTGCCATTTGAAGTGTTGTATTTTGTATTTATTGATTTTGAAATTCTGATAATATGTTTGTGATGGGCATGGTAGCCTTGGTCACCGCTATTCTACCCGAGCGAACGAATTGCATAATACCGAATGGTTCAAGAGCATCATGCATTTCATCTATTTCATGACGGCGACCGGTCTTGGCCAGAACAAAAAAGTCCCGGGAAACGGTTACAATTTGAGAATTACTCTCTTTTATAATGTTTTGGATTTGTCGTTCATCGAATAACAAATCGGAAGCAACCTTGAACAAGGCAGATTCCTGGTAAATCGTTTCTTCGTCAGTGTGATAAAACGCTTTGATTACCTCGATTTGTTTCTCAATCTGAGCTACAATTTTTCGTGTCCAGTCCTCGGTTGTAAAAACGACAATTGTAAACTTTGAAACATTCTCGATTTCTGACTTAGAAACATTTAGGCTTTCTATATTAATGTGTCGCTTTAAAAATATTCCAGAGATGCGGTTCAATAGACCTACACTGTTTTCAGAATACACGGATATGGTATACCACTTATTCTCCATACTCAATTTATTTTGGTCGCTATTAGGATTCCTGTCGACCATTCCATGGTTGTAATTGCGAAATCGGTTCTTGTTTCCAGTTCGGTTATTAGTGCCTCAGCCTTTGCTTGATGCCCTTCTGGCCAATTAGGCTGTGGAAGCAAATCATCAATGATGTAAAACCCTCCCTTTTTCACCATTTGCAGGGTTTTGTCCAATTGACTGTATTTTCCTGGCCAAGCATCCGCAAAAATCAAATCAAAGCCTTCCCCTTGATACTCCTCAATCCACCTATCGCCATCTACACAGAGTAACTCCAATCGTGTTTCTTGGTCAAGGGTCTGTCTTACGCTTTCAATCAATTTTGGGTCATTGTCTAAACTAATTACCCTGGATTCCCTATCCATCCCGTGGAGCATATGTACCAGTGAAAGTCCAGTACCAGTACCTAACTCCAAAAAAATACCATTTGGTTTTGAAGCGCAAAGACTTTGTAAAAGGAATTGTATGCCCATATCGGAAGACATGGAAAATCCAAGTTCTTGGGTTAAATCTTGTAACTCCCTAAAATATTTGGGCGTTCGTGCTTTGGAAAGAGTGTTCATACTATTCCAATCGAATTTCGGAAACAGAAGCTCCAGAAGGAATCATCGGAAAAACATTATCCTCTTTTTCCACTTTTACCTCAAGGAAGTAAGGTTTGTTAGAGGCTATCATATCCGAAACAGCTTGTTCCAACTCCTCCCGTTGACTTACTCTTTTAGCTGTTATATGGTATCCTTCAGCAATTTTTACAAAATCGGGGTTCACCATCACCGTGGAGGCATAGCGACTATCAAAGAAAAGCTCTTGCCACTGTCTTACCATTCCCAAATGGTCATTGTTCAACACCACCACTTTAACCGGGACTTGATGTTGTTGCATGATTCCCAGTTCTTGAATGGTCATTTGATATCCACCATCCCCTATGATAGCGACTACCTCACGGTCCATGGCACCCATTTTAGCTCCAATTGCAGCTGGCAAGGCAAAGCCCATGGTTCCGAGCCCTCCTGAGGTAATATTGCTTTTGGTTTCACTGAATCGCGCATACCTACAGGCAATCATTTGGTGTTGGCCCACGTCAGTTACGATTACCGCGTTATCCTTCGTGGCCTTATTGATTTCCTGAATCACCTCACCCATAGTGAGTCCGGGTTTGGTAGGATTCAAATCTTTATCAATTACTTTTTTGTATTCGATATCATATTTACGGTCAAACTCTTTTCGCCATTCGTGATGCTCATTTTCATTAATTAGTGGAAGAATTTGTTCCAAAGTTTTCTTGGCATCTCCCAAAACGGCAACATCAGCCTTAACATTTTTATTGATTTCCGCAGGGTCTATTTCAAAGTGGATGACTTTCGCTTGTTTGGCATAGGTGTCCAAACTACCCGTTACCCTGTCGTCAAAGCGCATACCAATGGCTATGAGTACATCACACTCATTGGTTAATACATTAGGTCCATAGTTTCCATGCATTCCGACCATACCCACGTTTAAAGGATGGGCGGTATCC
>CALBPG010000132.1 GCA_937899065.1 uncultured Allomuricauda sp. | reverse complement strand
ATACCAACATTTGCGAACGATGATGTGTAATGTGGTCTGTCAGTAATAGGAGAATCTGGCGTTTGGTTCGGGTCAAGCCAAAATAGTCCAAGGTTTCATCCAACCGGGATTGGTCAAAATTCTTTATGAAAGCGATGGTAGTGTCGAATGTCTCGTCTAGGGTTTCTATCATTTCCGCTTTGTTTTTTTGGTCCACTTTGAGTTCAGTATCGGTTTCCCAGTCGCGTGCTTTGCGACCTCCCATCAATGATTGGCTATGCCAATCCATGGCCCAACCAATATGCATCAGCTGCTCGGCAAAACTCAATGATTCTGGTGTGGGTTTGAAACCAAAATGCGCTTCGGGCATCATTTCGGCTACCAGATGCAAGTACTTCTTCGAGTTTTCCAAACGTTCCAAATACTCTTTTACAAAAACCTCGTCTTGCGCAAAGGAGGGAGCGCAAACGAGAGAAAACATGGGAAAGAACAGTAAGCTAAAAAGGGTTTTCATATCGGAATTCTCATTAGAAGTTTTCGTAGCGCAGAGATTCGGTTCTCTTTGAATGCTTCACTAGGGGTAAGTTCGGAAATTCTTCAGGAAATCAAAATGAAGACCAACTAAATCATTTTAAGCAAAATATGGTTTTAAAAAGCCTACCTTTGCCGAAAATTCAATGACTGATGGCGAAATCAGACTATCGAGGCGGGCGTAGGCCTTCCAAAAACACTTCCAGAAAACCCAATTTCCAGAATAAGAAGGCGCAACCCAAACCGAAAACGGGAAATCCCAATGAGATTCGGTTGAATCGCTATATCGCTAATGCGGGAATTTGCTCTCGCCGGGAGGCAGATACTTATATCGCGGCAGGTAATGTGACCGTAAATGGAAAAGTAATCACCGAAATGGGCTACAAAGTCAAGCGAACGGATGATGTCCGTTTTGATGGCCGGAAGCTGAATCTGGAGAAAAAAGAATACATCCTCTTAAACAAACCCAAGAATTTTATTACCACTACAAGTGATGAGAAAGGGCGACGTACGGTGATGGAGTTGATTTCTAGTGCCTCTAATGCTCGTTTGTTACCAGTGGGGCGTCTAGACCGCAACACTACTGGGCTTTTGTTGTTCACCAATGATGGGGATTTGACCAAAAAACTGACCCATCCGAAGCATGGGGTGCGCAAAATTTATCAAGTCTCTTTGGACAAGAACCTTAGTTTGGTGGATTTGCGAAAAATAGAGGAAGGATTAGAGTTGGAAGACGGCCCGGTTCAGGTTGACGCTGTAAGTTACATTCAGGGTGCACCAAAAAAGGAAATAGGGATTGAAATCCACAGTGGCCGTAACCGAATTGTCCGTCGGATTTTTGAGTCTTTAGGGTATCACGTGATAAAATTGGACCGCGTAATTTTTGCGGGGCTTACCAAAAAAGATTTACCTAGAGGCCATTGGCGAAACCTTACCGAGCAAGAGGTAATCAATCTGGGGATGATTAAGTAGTTCTTTCTGCACTAGAATTTATATCCAAAAGATAATTGAAATGTTCTGTTTGGATATGTAAAACCATCATCTACATCGGTTGTTGAGTTCAATCCCAGGTTGTATCTAGCATCTAGTACTATATTATTGATATCATAGCCAACCCCAACACCCAAGGCAAAGTCCAATTCATTGAGTTGTTCTTTTACATCTAGGTCAACTCCTCCTTCGGAAAGCTCGGCAGAAAGTAGTAAACCTAATTGTGGACCTGCATGAATATGGAAGCCTTGTTGAGAAGGATAAAACTTTAGTATCAAAGGCACATTTAAATAGTTGTACTTGGCTTTCCCATCTCCTTCGAGCGAAGCACCTTGAGCAGAGTAAACCAATTCTGGCTGGAAAACTAGCTTGTCCGTAGCTTGAATTTGTGAAAAAGCTCCTATATGAATCCCCACTTTGGTAGAAACGAAATCGGCATCTCCCCCAATCGTAGCTAAGTTTATACCGCCCTTAAGTCCAAAAGAAGTGTTTTGCCCATGGAGTTGAGATGTAATTACTAAGCAAAAAGTAATTAAAAGGAGGAATGCCAATTTTTTCATGATTCAGAAATTTTAATTTTCCGAAAGATGCCAATTACCAAGGTTTAAGGATGAATAGAATTGATGGATATAACTTTTGATTTGATGAATACCTATAAATTCCTACTATACGGACAACTTGCGTCGGTCATTTACCATTGACCCTTTTCCTAAACACCAACTTTAAAATCAACAGTACCAAAAAGGCCAAACCGCAAACGGGAAGGATAATGAAGTATAGCCAAAGGGCAGCTCCAGGTCCATTTTCGCTCCACATATTTCCACCAGAAGGTGTAGCCAGATAAGCATAAAGCAAAGGGCTAACATACAAGAGCGCATTCGCGAGCAACAGCGCGTTGAGCACAATTCCTCTAACCTTGCTGGAATCTTTAATGAAACAAAGTGCGATGCTTAAAAGAGTAGGCGATAAGAATAAAATTAGCACAAGAGTATCTGACATAATACTACGTTTTACTGCAAATTGGTTATCTAGGATGAAAACCATCTCCGCCCCGGTAACTTAAAATAATACCATGGGTGTTTCCAATAGGTGAATCTGCGTTTCCTTGAGTGTAACTATAGAGTGCCCTAAAATTCTTGAAAATATAGCATCCCAAAAAGGCATTCAAGGTACTACTGGTTCTAAAACCCGCACCCACTTCTACTGCGGATTTAATACTTAATGAAAGGTTGGTGTCCACCTGAAAAGGTGCACCTTCTTCGTATTTAAACAAGAAACTGGGCTTTAGAATAAAGTCTGGATTATAACGGTCCAAGACAAAATGATAGCCGGTATATCCATAAATGGGTTGTGATAAATTTAGATTGTCTTGATTCGCTAGGGTGTCCCCTAAAAGATTGGGTGCTGAAACTCCGACGAAAAAATTGTTATGGCCAAATAAGATTCCTGCGCCCAAAGTAGGCAATGTTGCACTGACATTTTCTTGAAAATTTGGGTCGTCTTGTAACCCTAAACTCAGCAAGTCTTGGTTGTACATCAATACTCCTCCATTCAATCCAAAAGAAATGAAAGAGCGTTCGTAAACCTTCCAATAGGGCTGTGAATTATTGTTTAAATGAATTCGATACGCATA
>CALBPG010000131.1 GCA_937899065.1 uncultured Allomuricauda sp. | reverse complement strand
GTATTCAATGCTTAGCGCCAAAACCTCTGCATATTTTCTTCCTCTTATCTTATCCACTAAGGCCAAACTCATATCAATGCCAGCTGAAACGCCCGCACTGGTCCAGTACTTTCCATCATTGGTGTATCTTTTACGAACGTATTTGGCATTGTAGAGCGCCAGCTTTTCCTCGGCTCTATACCAATGTGTGGTGGCTTCTCTACCATCCAAAAGACCAGCAGCACCTAAAATCCATGCGCCGGAGCAAACACTCATGGTGTATTTGCTATTTTCATCAATTTTTCGAATCCATGCCAACAACTCTTCATCTTTTGTGGCTTGATAGGTTTGGATAAACCCTCCTGGAACAACCAAAATATCCAATTGGTCAATATCTTCGATACTGAAATCTACACTGAAAGAAACACCGTCATTACTTTTTATGATGCCTTTATGACGGCCAATTAGATACTTTTCTGCGGGATAAATGCTGTTAAGTACGGATAAGGGACCCATGGCATCTAAAGTGAAAAACCCATCGTAGAGCAGATAGCCTATTTTGTTTATAGTGTCTTTTGGAGCCTCACGTAAAATCTCCATAGCCTTATCATGGCTCATGTTGGCCAACTCTTCATCGGAGAAAGGCTCTCCGTTGGGTTTTAGATTTCTATTTTTAGGAGTTTGCTCGGTTTCTTGAACAGGTTTTTCTGTAGTTGTTGGCTTTTTTTGTGCTTGTTGGCAAGCCACGGCTAAGGTTGCCAAAAAGACGGATAATAAGATTTTCTTCATAATGTAAAAGTTTTAGCCCGGAGGAAGCACCTCCGGGCGATAAGTTTAAAATGCATATTGTGTTCCAAAGGTCAAGGTCTCCTTTTGCTTGAGCTGGATACCGTTGACGTCTTGGTAAAGAGGCGTTGCAAATTCAAATCCGAAGCGAAGGTTTTTCAAGGCACCTTTTGGAATGTAGACATTGAATCCCAGTCCACCGTTCAAAAAGTTTCCTCCAGAGTTGGCGGTATCTGCGGTAATGACCATCATGGGGTTCAAGTTGGGGTCTGCCCCATCAATTTCACCTACGACCAACGCTTCCAAACGGGTTGAAAAACTCAACCAGTCTGCAGCTTTTACAGCGAACCAACCCGTCAAGTTTTGCCGGTTGCCATATCGAAAATCTCTGTCGTTTTCCCCAAAACGCAAAATAGCGCGAAGCTGTCCACCCCAAGAAATCTGGTCGGTTTGACCCAAATAGGTCAAAGCCAAGTTGGTGTCAAAAGTTCCACTACCAATTTGCATTGGGTAGGGGAGTTCTACTTCGTTTGGCGCGGAAGCGGGGATTACATCACTTTCCGTGATACTTCCTGTGGGAATGGAAACCCCTACTTGCGCATGTACACTTTGTCGGTTTCGATTGAAAAAGCGGTAAATACCAGATAGTTGGATATCACCAAAACCATTGGATTCGGTACTGAAGGTTCCTCCCATTCGGGTAAGATGGTCCATCTCCATGGACAAGTAATTGAACATGGCCATTATGGTGATTTTATCGCTCGGAGCGTACATAGCTCCTACCATATGCATGTTCATCGGCATTTCGGTTGGAGTAACCATATAATCCTCCAGGGCATCCGCAAAAGATGCGGCATCGCTTCCTTGTTTTAAATCGCCCATGTTCATGTACATGTAGCGATACGAGAGCATCCATTCACCCTTTCCGTGCATATGGTCGCCCATAACGGATATCGGAGCATGTCCATCCGGCCTTCCAGCAGACCATTTTTGGATGGAGTCAGTAGTTTCTTGTGCATATAATGCAAGGGTTGCCATCATAACAATGGCGGTTAAAATATGTTTCATTTGATGTTTTAATTATTGGAATTGAGGTGCAATCCATTTCTCTCCATACTTGGTACAGAAAACAGGAATGCTAAAAAAGTAAACGGAAGTTAAGCTACGACGCTTGGTGGGTGAAACTGCTCCGAAATAAAAAGGAACGAATAGGGATTGTTATATGTGAAGGTTGTTTCAGAATGCATGGATTCCCTTTGGGAAAAGGATAGCGCGAGAAGCTCCACAAAGCCGATGGGATATTCCTCCATGGCAATACGAGGTACATTATGATGCTTTTCCTCATTTTGCTCTTGAAGCATTTGCATGAGGTAACACTTTCCATTACAATCCAAGGTCTTGTTGTCCTTGTTAATACACAAAAACTCGGCGATATAATCTTCATACACAAGATATTCCGCTAGGGGCATCACTGGACGGGCCATGGCCACCAAATACAGCAAAACAAATCCGTATGTATAAAACTGCTTCAACATTCTTGTAGTGATTACAAAAATACATTGGAATGGCGATATAGTCTTGAATTATCAGCACATTTGTAGCCCAAAGGTGATGTATGGGGGATACCAACAAAAAATGGCTGTATTTAGGAATCCTTTCTGTTATATGGGGTACCTCATACATTTTAATCAAAAAAGGGTTGTTGGGATTTACCCCGTTGCAACTGGGTTCCGTTCGTGTAGTATTGGCCGGGTTGTTTCTGTTTGTTATCGGATTCAGAAGTGTTCGCGGCATTTCAAAGCAAGAATGGCCCTGGGTAATAGTATCAGGTTTTGTGGGGAGTTTTCTGCCCATGTTTTTGTTCGCTTTTGCTGAGACTGAAATCGATAGCTCTGTGGCCTCGGTTTTGAATTCGCTGGTGCCCTTATTTACTTTATTTGTAGGATACTTGGCTTTTGGTATTGGGTTTCAACGCAATCAGCTTTTTGGAGTGCTTTTGGGTCTAGGTGGCGCGATTTTATTGATTTTGACTGGAAAATCCTTGAATCCTGAGCAAAATTATGGATATACGGTTTTGGTCGTGATTGCTACGGTTTGCTATGCGCTGAACACAAATATTATCAAAAGCAAACTGCAAAACGTTTCCCCTATGGCCATCGCCGTTGGCAATTTTTTAGGCATTTGGATTCCCGGTTTACTCGTGATGTTTAGTTCGGGTTTTTTTGAGGGGTCAACTTTGAATGGTCCGAACTTTTGGCCTTCTTTAGGCTATATCGTAATTCTTTGTGTGTTGAGTACCTGTGTCGCCAAAATCATGTTCAATCGACTGGTACAAATTTCTTCAGCGGTGTTTTCGGTTTCCGTCACCTATTTGATTCCCTTGGTTGGTATTTTTTGGGGGGTATTGGATGGCGAAACCTTTGGCGCTCGTCAATTGTTGTCTGCTGGGTTGATACTTTTTGGGGTATATCTCATCAATAAAAAAAGGACGCCCAAGGCGTCCTAAATGTTTTAAATATCTCGTTTCCTCAGTAAAAGCGAAAATCCCTGATTATTCCGGTTTGGCAGTTTTATTAGCATTATTGTCGTAATACAGCAAGGGTACTTTTTTCCCTTGAAAGTTGAAATTTTCCAGTTTTTCTGCTATTTCACTTGCCTTGCCTGTAACCACCAAGCGCGCGTTGGCTGTGGTAAAATATTTTTCTGCCGCCTTTTGCACATCTTCTACCGTTACGGCATTGATACGTTCCAAATAGGTTTTATAAAAATCGCTGTGAAGACCTTCCGTTTCAATATTAAGAGCGTAGTTCACGACTGTCTGTGGTTTTTCGAGGGCCATAACAAAGCTTCCTGAGTATTTGGCCTTTGCATTTTTCAACTCTTCGGCCGTCACTGGAGTAGTTCTGATTTTATCAATTTCAGTAAGCATTTCTACCATGGCGCTATCGGTAACGGCATTGCGTACTTCGGCAGAGGCGCTAAAGCGCATCGGACCAAATTTGTTATCGCGAATGGCGGAATACGACCCATAGGTATACCCTTTATCTTCCCTTAGGTTCATAAAAAGTCTAGCTTGACTACCCCCACCCAAGATTCGATTGGCCAACAATGCATGTAGGTAATCATCATCTTTCATTTTCAATTCGGTGATATTCTGGACTACAATTTCAGATTGGACGGCCTTAGGCATATCTACCAAGTTGATTTGTGCGTATTGGGCATCAACGGGTTTAGCATAGCTAAACGAGGGAGGCGTTGCTTTTGACCAGGGGGTAAAATATTCTGTAACCAGTTTTTCTACTTCCGCTAAGTCAACATCACCAATGACCACCAGGTAAGCATTGGCTGGAACAAAGTTGGCGCGATAAAATTGCTCGACGTCTGCAAGGGTAACGTTGTTTACGGTTTCTTCGGAGGTTATTTCCCCATAAGGATGATTTTTACCGTACGCAAGGGCTAACTGAACGCGAGTAGCAATAGCGCTTACATCGTTCTCTTCGGCTTTTAGGGCCGTAAGAAGCTTGTCTTTTTCCTTGTCAAATTCTTCTTGGGTGAAATTGGGATTCAAGGCAGCATCGGCCATCAATTCCAGAATTCTAGGAAAATATTTGGAAAGACAACTGGCGTAAGCACTTTGGTCACCCAATGAAATATTCGCTCCCAAAAAATCTACTTCTTCGTAAAATGCATCTTTGGAAATGTTTTTAGACCCTTTTCCGACCAAACTTGCCGTCAAATCCGAAACCCCTGCCTTTTCTCCTTGCAAAATAGGGGCGTTGTCTAAGGTAAGCTGTATGGAAACCCGTGGTAGCTTATGGTTTTCGACCACCATCACTTTTAGCCCATTGTTGAGTTCGAATCGAACAGGTTCTTTTAGGTTAATCGTGGGTGCCGGACCGGGTTTTGGAGGTTGTGTTCTATCAATTTGTCCATGTAGGCTAAAAAAAGCGATGAACAATGCAATGGAAAATACTATCCTTTTCATTTTAGTTGGCATTTTTTTGTTCGGGTAAATATTCTAGCTCTACTCTTTGGTTTACTTTGAGATACTTTTTCGCCACATCGCGAATCTCTTCACGAGTGATGGAACGATAAATATCAATTTCTGTATTGATAAGATTGGTGTCATCTTTCAATAAATAATTTTCTGCAAGGGACTCAGCAATTCCAGAAAAACTACTGTTTGCATTGACGAAGTTGTTCTCAAACTTGTTCTGAAGTTTTTGATAATCTTTTTCAGAAATCAGTTCACTTTGCATTTTTAGAATTTCTACATCAATACCGGTTTTAATGTCTTGAAGGGTATTATCACCAACCGGAAGTCCACCAACTACGTAGGAGCTGTAGTCTTCAGCATTTATGGGAAAAGCAAAAATTTGAAGTGCTTTCTTCTGTTCATCAACCAAGGTCTTGTACAACTTTGAACTTTCCCCGTCGCTTAGGTAGGTCGATATCATATCAATTACGTAAGCGTCACGTTCCTTTTTCCCTGGCGTG
Source organism: uncultured Allomuricauda sp. (assembly GCA_937899065.1). Taxonomy (GTDB): domain Bacteria; phylum Bacteroidota; class Bacteroidia; order Flavobacteriales; family Flavobacteriaceae; genus Flagellimonas. Next base: position 46,864 of record CALBPG010000131.1, on the reverse strand, counting down.
CGATAAGCCAATAGCAGCGCAGGGATTTGAATATTTGGGTCATGGTATTTGGCCATCACCGTGGTTTCGATGGGGTCTTCTTCTACCTTTACCCGTTGTATGGGTTCTCCTTTTGGAATTGGCCCAAAATAATCAGAAATCATTTTTTTGGTTTTCTCAGTCTCGAAATCACCAGCTATCACTAAAACTGCATTGTTGGGTACATAAAACTTTTTACTGAAGTTTTGAAAGTCTTCCAAAGAGGCACTAGCAATATGCTCCATGGAACCTAGAATTCCCCAACGATAGGAATGTTTGGTATACAGGTATTTCAGCAGTTGTTCGAAAAAAGCACCGTAGGGCGAGTTGTCTACTCTCAACCTTCGTTCTTCTTGAACGACTTCCTTCTGAGTGTCCACCCCAACTTGCTCAATTACTGGATGCAAAAGCCTTTCGGATTCCAACCAAAGACCAGTTTCCAAACTATTCGACGGGAAGGTTTCGTAATAATAAGTCTCGTCTAAAAAGGTACTGGCGTTGCCGCTACCCCCGTTGGAGGATACGATTTTGTCCCATTCCCCTCGTTCTATATTCTTGGTTCCTTCGAAAAGGAGATGCTCAAAGAAATGGGCGAAACCTGTTTTATTGGGATTTTCATCTTTGGAACCCACATGGTACATAACCGAAATATTGACTACTGGGGCCGAGTTATCTTGATGAAGAATTACATGCAAACCATTATCAAGGTCGTATTCTTCAAAATCAACTTGTTGGGCTCCTAACATGTAGGGCAACAACAATAAGGCATAGTATGCTTTTTTCATAGGTTTTTGGATTAATGAATAGAATGTCTTCAAGCGCGCAGAACGCAACTCTTTTTCTGACCTCACTAAGATAATCGAAAAGTGTTCTAATCGCCAAGGAAGGCCATTGGAATCCCAAGGCAGATGAATTGCCGAATATTCACTAAATTAAAGAGGATAATCTTTTAAACACACCAACATGAAAAACATGACCCTTCCCATTCGTTTTGGACTTGTGACCGCAGCAGTACTTATCGCTTATTTTTTGATACTTTCCTTAATGGGAAAACATACCAATGTATTTTACAGTTTGTTCAATGGAATAATCACTGGTTTTGGTGTTTACGAGACGATAAAGTACACCAAGCTTAGGTTAGGGAAGGAATTCACCTATGGAAAGGGATTTACCGCGGGAGTTACCACGGGATTTGCTGCCACGTTGGTATTCACCATTTTTTTTGCGCTGTATTCAACTGAACTAAACACCGGTTTTTTAGGGGAACTTTCGGAGGTTTGGTCAAAAGATTATGCAAACTTTGAAGGTATCGTTTTCTTTACCGTGGCCATTATGGGTTTGGCGACTACCTTGGTGCTTACTTTATCCTTCATGCAGCTCTTTAAAACCTCCAATAATCCCAAAAGCAAATGAGGTCAAAAAACCTTGTGAATTAAGGATTAAAGCGTATATTTGCACCCGCTAAAATAGCGAGTAAACGTAAATAAAATACTATGTACGCAATTGTAGAAATGGCAGGGCAGCAATTCAAAGTTGCAAAAGACCAGAAAGTGTACGTTCACCGTTTGCAAACAGAAGAAGGTAAAAAGGTAACTTTTGACAAGGTTCTTTTGTTGGATGATAACGGAAGCGTAACTGTTGGCGCCCCAGTCATAGATGGTGCAGCCGTTGAGGCAAAAGTGGTAAAGCACCTGAAAGGAGACAAAGTAATCGTCTTCAAAAAGAAAAGAAGAAAAGGGTACCGTAGCAAAAATGGACACAGACAAGCCCTTACGGAAATCGTTGTAGAAGGCATTGTTGCCAAAGGCGCCAAGAAAGCGGCTCCTAAAAAGGAGAAAGTAGCAGAAGCACCTAAGGCAAAAGCTGAACCAGCTAAGAAAACTGCCGCAGCACCAAAAGCAGAACCTAAAAAAGCTTCTGAGGATTTGAGCGGTAAAACGGTTGCCGAGTTGAAAGAAATGGCAAAAGCCCAAGGAATCACAGGAATTTCTTCGATGAAGAAAGCGGAGTTGATTGAGGCTTTAACTAAATAATAAAGCGTTAAAAACAACATATCATGGCACATAAAAAAGGTGTAGGTAGTTCTAAAAACGGAAGAGAATCGGAATCGAAACGCTTGGGCGTTAAGATTTTTGGAGGTCAAGCTGCGATAGCAGGAAATATCATTGTTAGACAACGAGGAACCAAACATAATCCTGGTGACAATGTTTACGCGAGTAAAGACCATACCTTGCATGCCAAGGTAGACGGTATCGTAAAGTTTGAGAAGAAAGCTGGAGGCAAATCTTTTGTATCCATTGAGCCTTTTCAAGCGTAAGTACAACGAACAAGAAATAAAAAAACCCGCTCATCGAGCGGGTTTTTTTATGGACTATTTTAAAATGTCTTCAATAATCCTCAGATGGTGACGGGTATGAATCCTCAAGAAACGTTTGGTTTGCCCCTTATTGATGATATTGAAATAGGGATGCTTAAAATGAACACGGTCATCAAGCTCCTTTAACTTGTCTAAATTTTGTCGGGCTTCTTCCCATTGTGAATACAGGTTGTCGGTTTCAATTTTTTTTGGTGGTCGTACTACCTTGGGGGCTTGTGCCACGCCTCTTGGAAAATCACCCCATGCGAAAATGCATATCCTGGAAAAACTGAAGGTATAACGATATTCTTCTGGATTGGATTTATCCAATTCCTCATAAACCCTGTTGATGGTTTTTAAAGAATGGTCAATATGCCAAGCCACATCGACCTTTGAAACGGATGGATTTGCAGCGTCACGCTTTGAAATGTATGCTTGAAGCACTTCCATTTGGTCATCCATAAAGGTGTCACTCGATTCGGTGTTCCGAGCCAAAACAATTCCAATTACGGTTAGGAGGACTCCTAAGAAAATGATTCTATTTCGAATTTTCATGACGTTTCTTTAAAAATTATGCGGGTTGGTGTTGTGTCATGCCACTCATGACCTTTTGCATGATTTTTATCTTACCCCAACGCGGTACAGTACGCAAGCCCAATATCAAAATTTTGGTAAGGGTACCGGGGAATACTACAGCTCGTTTCCCTAAAGCTTTTAGAATGGGCCAAGCCACATCTTCAGGTCTCAAGGCATTCTTCATTTTCATATTGGCGCGATGCGCAAATCCACTTTCTACAGGACCAGGCGCTGCGGTAACGACATCCACCCCATAAGGTTTTAACTCGTGGTACAAACCTTCTCCGAGTGCTTGTACGTAGGCCTTTGTGGCCGCATAGTTTGTTGCGTTGGGGACTCCTTGAAATCCGACAATGGAACTTAACAAAACGATTCCACCTTTGCCCAGTTGTGAAAACCTTCGAGCAAAATGGTGGGTCAACATCATCAAGGCGATGGTATTCACCTGTAACATTTCGAGCTCATCCCCGAGGTTTGATTTGGTAAATGGACCAGAGGTGCCAAACCCTGCTGACCCTACGAAAATACCAACGGGAAGGTCACCTAAACTGTGAATCAACATTTCAATGTCCCCAATATTGCTCAGGTCTGCTACAATGAGATCTGTGTGAATCCCATAAGTTTCTTCCAGAGTAGTGCTTAATGCCTTTAGCGCACGAACATTTCTGCCCGTAAGTACTAGATGAATTCCCAAGCTGGCCCAGCAATGGGAAATTTCTTTCCCAATGCCTGATGAAGCTCCGGTAACAAGGCCCCATGACCCATAAGACTTTACGAATTTGTTTTTTCTTGGTTTGGAAAACATGGCGGTAGGTTTAAAATTGAAACTTATATCCAAAATCAGGGAAGAAGCCAATTTGATTGACCTCATCAATATTGTTGGTCAAACGATTGTAACGTCTAACAAAAATGTTTTCATTGGCGGTAACATTCTGAAGGTCTACATAGAATTGGTGGGATGTCTTTTTGGTTCTACTGTTGATTTTGAGACCAAACTTTACATCCCAACGGAAGTAATCTTCATACTGTTGGCTAAAGGCAACATCTTCTTGTAAAACTACAAAACCAGCAATACTGGAAGCTTCTAGGTCAACCGGTGAGAAATAGCGTCCACCAGATGTGGTCAACCGAGTATCCACGAACAAAATATTCTTGCCAGAGCGTCCTGTTTTGAATTCTTTTCCGGCCAAAAAGTTGACCACATAACCATTGTTGAAAGGGGTATTGCGTTCAATGCCATCACTTCCTTCGTACTTGCTTTCGAAGAACGAGCTGGTTAACAATCCATAAAAACCATCGCTAAAGAATTTTTCCAGGGTCAACTCAAGCCCTTGGTTGAATCCAGTACCGGCATTGACCAAGGAAACCCGGTCGTTGTCGAAATCGAAATCGGCCCCTTCGGTCAATGTGGAATAGCTCGATGGGAAGGCTTCTACTGCTGCATCATCAATGTCTTGGCGATAAATTTCGAGTTTACCGCGCCAATTGTTGCCGAGTCGCACATCATATCCTAAAACATAGTGGGTGCTGCTGATAAAATCCAAGTTTCTGTTGGTCTGTACCGCCGTTCCGTTTACGTTTTCGTTCAAGAACAAGATGGGGAGTGGCGCAGATTGATAATGTACCCCATACCCCACATTAAAGGTGTGGTTTGGAAAAGCTTGAAAGTTCAATGCCCCGCGAGGTCCAACAGCAAATTGCTCATTAAGACTGCTGTATTGTGAATGCAAGCCAGCACTCAACGTAAGTTTGGGAGAAAGACGTAACTGCCCTTGAACATAAGGCTGTAGCACGGTCAAATTATCATCTATGTCACGAAAATTGACCAAATCGGCGTCACCGTCACCATCAAGGTCCGCTTGTTCGTTTCGGTCCAACAAAAGACTCGTGATATTCGTTTGCTCTGCCAAAACCCCCGTTCGTAAAGTGAATTTACGGTTGATTTTGGCGTTGAAAAGCGTTGAAAAAGTAAAGCGGGTTTCCGTATTGTCAGCTTCGGTGTAGCGAATAAGTCTTTCTTGCGGAGTGTCTTTGTTGATAAAACGGTCTACTTCAAAATCGTTGCCAGTATACGATACGTAAGCAATGCTTCTCAAGAACGCGTTTTGCCCCAACTTTAATTTGTTTTTCACCCCAATTACCCCAAAACGGGATTTCACAAAGGTGTTTTCATCTTCCGCGGCAAAGAGGTCATCCGTGTCGATGTCATCTCCCAAGAAATCAATATCTGATGTTCCTATGATCCCAAAAGTGGAAAAGTTACCCAGCTTACCCGTTCCAAAATCAATATTGAAGGAAACGTCACTATAGTTTGGCGTTGCCGCTGTACCTCCGGCACCTGCGCCCAGAAGGCCAACTAGGGAGTAGCGACCCGCCACTAAAAATGAACCGTTCTTCTTACCCAAAGGACCTTCGGCCATTGCTTCCAATCCTGTAAAAATTCCCGTTTGGAGGGTATACTCGTAATCGTCGGTATTTCCTTTTCGAAAACCAAGGTCAAAAACCCCACCGATGGCGTTTCCGTATTCCGCGGGGAAGGCTGAGGTAATAAAATCTGAATTTTTCAAGAGATTGGGGTTCAAGGCAGAGACAGGTCCGCCAGTGGTTCCCAGAGTGGAAAAGTGGTTAGGACTGGGGATAGGAACCCCTTCCAAACGCCATAAAAGTCCGGTTGGAGAATTTCCTCTGACCACAATATCGTTACGACTGTCATCAGGAGCGGAAACTCCAGCAAAGTTTGCGGCTAGTCGTCCTACGTCACTTCGTCCTCCTGAAAAGCGAGTAACTTCTTCTACCCCAAACTGGCGGGCAGATACGGTAGCCAACTTATTTAAGGGTTTGTCCTTATTGGCTTCGTTGGTCAATACCACTTCATCTAAGGCGTTGAAAGATTCCAACAGACTAACGGTGATAAAAACATCCTTACCTGTCGTAACTTCAAGATTGGGAATAGTAGAACTTTCGAATCCTATAAAACTAATGCGAAGGGCTTGTCTTCCGATAGGCACATCTTCCAAGGTAAAGCGACCGTCAAAATCAGAAATGACCCCAGTAGCGACTTCCGCATTTAGGAGTTCAACAGTAGCCCCTTCCAATGGGCTTTCGGATTGCTTGTCCAAAATAATTCCTTTAATTACACCGGTCTGGGCGAAAGCACCTAAACTCATTAAGAAAACAAAGGGAAACAGAATTTTTTTCATGACTTGGTTTTTATTTTCGACGAAATTGTAGCGAAAGCGATAAAGCGGGAAATAGGAGAAGTACGATTCGTGAATTGGTCTTTTGGATTGTCAAATGACCGATTAAGATGAAAGACAGGTCGATTTTGTGAGGAAAACGCTTAAAACGGAATAATTGACGGTTCAGGTGCTATTTTAACGGTTCACCCTGTGGATCTAGCTCATTACATAAAAGCTCCCTTATCTTTACGATACTATGTGGTTCGCAAAACACAAAAAACGCATCTTGAGTTTCCTGTTCCGTTGGATGGTGGTCAATATTGTATTCTTGGCCGTTAAAGCTACTATGGAACATGAGAACGGTATGTTCGAAGCATTTTTCACGGCCACCAGTATGTTCTATTACTTTACGGCTTTCTTTCTATTTTTCTTCACCTGGGAACTGAACAATTGGTACATCAAACGACAGAAGCAAAAGGGCGGACTTAGCTTTAAGTCCAGTTTGCAGATTTTGGCCAAAACCATGTTCTGGGTGGTGGTCGTTTCCTCCGTTGTTTATTATTTAGGACTGTTTCCTTTTAGGGAACCTTGGGGCATCATATGCGAGCAGACTCCCGAAAAAGAATTTATTACAGATTTTATGCGTGCCGTTGGATTGGGATTCACCGTGGTATTTTTCAATATGTACTATCATTTGATTCACCAACGAGAAGCGCTACAAAAGCAGATGGAAGATTTACGAAAGGAAATGTTGGCTTCAAAGTACGCTTCCTTAAAAAGTCAAATCAGTCCACACTTTTTGTTCAATAGCTTAAATACTTTGACTTCGTTAATGTATGAGGACAGAGATCTTGCCTCGGATTTTGTAACGCGTTTAGCTAGTAGTTATCGCTATATTCTAGATAATAAGGAAGAAGATTTAGTCAGCTTGGAGAAAGAACTTGCCTTTTTGGATGCTTACATTTTTATGATGGAAGTACGTCACAAAAACGCAGTTTCCATTGCTATGGATATCAATTTGGATGCGGCTAGATTTTCGATACCGACATTGTCTCTTCAAATGTTGCTTGAAAATGCCTTGAAGCACAACTACTATTCCAAGGAACAACCCTTGGAAGTAACCATAAGTACCATAGGGGAAGATGCTTTGGTGGTTAAAAACACCTTAAGAAAGCGAAACCTCTCTGCTACCACTGGACTTGGTTTGGACAATATCAAAAAACGGTACTCCTATTATACCAACAAGCAGGTTTTGGTTCGGGAGGAAACCGATTTCTTCGAGGTCATTATTCCCCTCTTGACCCAAGAAATGGAGCAAAACAAGTTGCTATCAATTTCCTAGTATGAAAGCTATTATTGTTGAAGACGAGGAGTTTGCTTCCAAACGTTTGTCCCTATTGATTTCAGAACTCGCACCCGATTTGGAAATTGCGACTGTGCTCAGTTCGGTACAGGAAGCCAAACAATGGTTCTCCGAGAATCCGCTCCCCGATTTGATTTTTCTGGACATTCAACTCAATGATGGGTATGGATTTGATATTTTAGATGACCTCGAGGACCATCCCCCTGTAATTTTCACCACTGCATATAACGAATTTGCGATTCGCGGCTTCAAATACAACGGATTGGACTATTTGTTGAAACCCATCGTAAAGGCAGATTTGAAAGTTGCTTTAGAAAAATTCGAAAAAAACATTACACGAAGTTCTGCCCCACAGCAAAACATGCAAGAGCTGAAAGACCTATTCCGAAAGGAGTTCAAACATCGGTTTATGGTGAAGGTTGGTAATCAATTTCGTTCCTTCAACGTAGCTGATATTGCGTATTTCAAATCGATGGATGGAATGATTTTTTTGCATACCCATGCAGCGCAAACCTATCCTATTGAATACACGATTGACCAGTTGGAAAATATTTTGAATCCAATTCAATTCTTCCGGGTAAATCGAAAGTTTATGGTCTCGGTTGAATCTGTAGTTGAAATCCATAGCTATTTCAATAGTCGTTTATTATTGAAACTCCTCCCCAAAGAGGAAGAACAAGTCATTGTATCACGAGAGCGTACTACGAATTTCAAGAAGTGGCTGGATATGTGAGGATTGGGTAAAACTACCAACGTTGATTTCGAAACCCATGAATTTTGGCAAACTCTACTGTTGCTACCAAATACTCTTCCAAATTATATTTTGGAATGGGTAGAATACTTTCCAATAGCGTTGTGTCCCATTCATACGGTTTTGAGGTCAAGTATGGAGTTAAGTGAACCCCAATCGTCTCGTAGTAAAACTGTTCTAAGGTACTTTCAAATTCAGATGCCGTATCCATCAACTCCTGCGTCAGCTGAAAACTTTTGAAGTTTACTGTTTCCAAAATCTTGGCGATACCACTAAAGATATTTGTGCCTTTGGAGTTCACGATGTTCAATTGCTTCACGTCGGTATCGAACACCTTTGCAATCACTTGCGCAGCGTAATCCGTTGGAATGATGTTGAGCTTACTGTCTTGGTGAGCCTGAATCCTAACAGTTTCAGATGAAGGTCTTTTATGAAAGAATTTGGCAAAGAGATAAAACACCATATACTTCGAGATGAAGAAGTTGGGGTTTTCCATGATGTTTCCACCTAAAACGCTTGGTCTTAAAATCTGAATAGGAATATTGGCGGCTTCTCCAGCTTTTACCAGATACTTTTCCGCAGCGTGTTTGGAGGCCTCATAAAAATTGCGGTACTCATTTTGCTCCGTATCCACATAGTTGTTATTCAGAAGGCCATCCAACTTTCCAATGGAAAAAGCAGTGCTGATATAGATGAATTTGGATACGAAATGCTGGTATGCGTTGAAAATGTTTTGGGTAAGGGTCAAATTCTCTTCATAGATTTCGTCTTTGCTGTCCGGATGCACGGAAAGATTCACGAAACCTGCGGAATGGATGAAATAATAGGAAGTGTTCGAATCAAGAAAAACACTTGGGTGTAGTAGATTCTCGGCATCAATGACTACTATTTTTTCAAGGACACCAGTCTTATTTTCCTTAATAAAACGAGGAATGGAAGCACTATCCAACATGTTTTGAACCCGCTCCAACGGCGTCACGCGTTTCTTTTTGCGAACGATGAGGTAAATTTTCTCCAGAGAGGCATACCTACTTTCCAGCAAGCAGAACAGCACTTGAGACCCTAAGGTTCCCGTAGCACCAGTTAAGATGATATGCATTTGACGCTCATTCATTTAGGAAAGACTAAAATAAGAAACCCTCGCCATTGGCAAGGGTTTCTGCTAAAGTTTCTAAAACTAAATTTTAGTATCGGTAGTATTCAGGCTTAAATGGACCTTCTACCGTCACACCGATATATTCAGCCTGTTCTTGTTTTAACTCGGTAAGCTCAGCGCCCAAACGCGCCAAATGCAGTTTGGCTACCTTCTCGTCAAGGTGCTTAGGCAACATATACACTTTGTTTTCATAGGCTTCGCTATTCTTCCAAAGCTCAATTTGTGCTAATGTCTGGTTGGTAAAGGAGTTACTCATTACAAAACTTGGGTGACCCGTAGCACAGCCCAAATTTACCAAACGACCTTCGGCCAGAATAATAACATCCTTTCCATCGATGGTATACTTGTCCACTTGTGGCTTGATTTCATCTCGTGTTTCACCGTAAGTGTTGTTCAACCACGCCATGTCGATTTCGTTGTCGAAATGACCAATGTTACAAACGATGGCTTTGTCCTTTAAAGCTCTAAAGTGCTCTTCACGGATGATATCCTTATTTCCTGTTGTGGTGATTACAATATCTGCATTTTGAATTATGGATTCCAATTTTTTCACTTCATATCCATCCATACAGGCTTGAAGCGCACAAATCGGGTCGATTTCCGTTACCGTTACAATAGCACCAGCACCTCTGAATGAAGCAGCAGTTCCTTTTCCAACATCTCCATATCCGGCAACTACCACACGCTTTCCAGCTAACATGGTGTCAGTAGCACGGCGGATGGCATCCACGGCACTCTCACGACATCCGAATTTGTTGTCAAACTTGGATTTGGTTACAGAATCGTTTACGTTGATTGCAGGCATCGGAAGCGTTCCGTTTTTCACGCGCTCATACAAACGGTGAACCCCTGTAGTTGTTTCTTCTGAAAGTCCTTTGATGGCAGCAGCAAGTTCTGGGTATTGGTCCAACACCATGTTGGTCAAATCCCCACCATCATCCAAAATCATATTGAGTGGCTCGCGTTCTTCTCCAAAGAAAAGTGTCTGCTCAATACACCAATCAAATTCCTCTTCATTCATTCCTTTCCACGCATATACTGGAATCCCAGCAGCAGCGATGGCAGCAGCAGCATGGTCTTGGGTGGAGAAGATATTACAAGAACTCCAGGTGACTTCTGCACCCAAAGCCACTAAAGTCTCAATCAATACAGCAGTTTGAATGGTCATGTGCAAGCATCCAGCGATACGAGCTCCCTTAAGGGGTTGTTCACTGCCATACTCCTCGCGCAATGCCATTAGCCCTGGCATTTCAGCTTCCGCCAGTTCAATCTCCTTGCGTCCCCAATCAGCCAGGGAAATGTCTTTCACCTTGTAGGGTACATACGGAATTGTTTTCGTACTCATAATCTATTTCTTCGTTAACTTTTGTAGATTCGCTTGTTTCGACCGCAAAGGTACAAATTACATAGCGTTTCATCGTGCCCTTATACAAAAGCATTACGGTATCTCCAACTACTAAAGTATATCTCTGGAAAGTCACAGAATCTGAGGATTTTTTAGCAGCTGATGTTACGTTGAGCGATTATTGTCAAAATCGAATGAACCGAATGAAATCCGAAGCGCATCGAAGGGCTTTTTTGAGCATTCGCCATTTGTTGGCATTAGAAGGATACGAGGATAAAGACCTATACTACAACACCTTTGGCAAACCCCATTTGCACGATGGAAAGCATATTTCCATAACCCACTCTAACAATTTTACGGGAATCATCATAAGTGCATCTGAAGAGGTAGGAATTGACATTGAAAAGCAGCGAGATAAAATCTTGAGAATTGCCCACAAGTTCACACCGATTAAAGAATACCGAACCTTGGCCAATACCGAAGCCATTATTCGAAAGTTGACCATAGTTTGGGGCATTAAGGAGTCACTTTACAAAATCTATGCGCAACAAGGTTTGAGTTTTTTGAATCACATTTACGTGAACGATTTTGCCTTTGACGACCAAAAGCTTCAAGCGGAAATCAATTATCAAAGCAAAAAAACCCAATACGAAGCACGTTTTCTGGAATTTGAAGGTTTTACAGGAGTCTATGCCTATCCCTCGAAAGCGTAGTGAACTTACTTTTTTTGGTACTTTTATACGTCTAAAAAACCTAACGTGGATATATCCGTAGAGCTTACCCTCACACCTTTGCAAGACGACTTTGAACCGCCTATTATCAATTTTATACAACAACTGCGGAATTCGGGCTTGACCATTTTGGAAAACCCTTTGAGTACACAGGTTTATGGCCCTTACGATACGGTTATGGCAGTGTTGCACAAGCAAATCAAAACCACATTTGAAGATTTAGAGCATGTTGTGCTAACCATGAAAATGGTAAAATCAGACCGCAGCGGGTATGAACCTCATTTTTGATTGGATTTTTGCCCAATACGAAGGGGTTCCCACCTATTTGGTGGTATTGGAGCTTATCAGCGTGTTTTTCTCCCTCCTCAGTGTATGGTTTTCCAAAAAGGAAAACATTTTGGTGTACCCCACTGGAATTATCGCTACAGGAATCGCGGCTTATATTTTATGGCATTGGCAGCTTTTGGGTGATATGCTCATCAACACCTACTATTTCATCATGAGTATCGTAGGCTGGTACTTATGGACCCGTAAGGTGGATGCCGACCACTACGTACCTATCACCAAAACAACTCGAAAGGAAAAACAATGGTCCGTTATCATCTTTATACTTACACTGATTTTTGTTACTCTAGTGTACTTATCTGCTGACCGTTTTAATGTTTGGACCGCTTATATCGATACGCTTACCACCGGAATTTTCTTCGTGGGGATGTGGTTGATGGCCAAAAAGAAAATTGAGAACTGGGTTTATTGGATTGTTGGTGACATTATCACGGTTCCCTTATATTGGTACAAGGGACTGATTTTTAGTTCCATTTTGTATCTAATACTGACAGTAATTGCGTATTTCGGATGGATAGCGTGGAAGAAAAACTTAGGCAAGAGCCCACAGACCTTATTAAAGTAGTACTGTTTGGTCCAGAATCTACGGGGAAAACCACCATGAGCAAACAACTGGCGCAACACTACAAAACAGCGTGGGTGCCCGAATATGCCCGTGAATACCTTCAAGCCAAATGGGATTTGGAAAAAGAAGTTTGCCAACCGGAAGACTTGCTTCCTATCGCCATGGGCCAGATGCACCTCGAGAACGAGCTCGCAAAAAAAGCGAATCGACTTCTGATTTGCGATACGGATTTGTTGGAGACCAAAGTGTATTCCGAAGCCTACTATGTTGGGGATTGCGACCCCTTATTGGAGACCTACGCCATCCGAAATCAATATGATTTATATCTGCTAACCTACATCGATACGCCTTGGGTCAAAGATGATTTAAGAGACAAACCGTTCGAACGCGAAAAAATGTTTGCCTATTTCCATGAAACTCTTAAAAAATACGGTAGGAATTTTGTTACTTTAAAGGGAGATAAACAACAGCGCTTTACTACAGCGGTAAAACATATAAATACCCTTCTTCATCCATGAATCCATTCCATGCGGCCGACCTCGAACAAATAAAAAGCAAAGGCATTTCCATAGAAAAGGTGGAAAATCAAATTGCCATTTTTGAAAAGGGAATCCCCTTTGTGAAGTTGGAAAAAGCTGCCGTAGTTGGTGATGGTATTTTGCGGTTGACCGATGAGGATAGTAAAGTAGCTTGCGACTACTTTGACGAAGTTTCAGCAGCGCAAAAACTACTAAAGTTTGTTCCCGCTTCAGGGGCTGCTTCTCGAATGTTTAAGGCGCTATTCAATTTTTTGGAAGCGTATGACCCCAATTCGGAAGATTTTGCAACCTATTTGGACCGAACGGACGACAAAGCGTTGACTGCTTTTCAAGAAGGTATCACAGCCTTTCCATTTTATGAAACCGTAAAGGCTCGCATTGGGGATGATTTTGAAAATGAAGGAGCAGAGTTAAAGGCCTTCGTCAATGAAGTATTATCCGAAAGTGGATTGAACTACGGTTTTTACCCCAAGGGATTGCTCCCTTTTCATAATTATGGCAACGAATCTGCTACGCCTTTCAAAGAACATCTCAAAGAAGCGGCGGCGTATGCCAAATCCAATGGTACTGCTCATTTGCACTTCACGATTTCAGAGCAGCATGATGCCATGTTCCAAGATGAAATGGCTACAAGCGGCCCCCAAATTGAGCAAGCGACGGATACAAGCTTTCAAATTGGATTTTCCAACCAAAAACCTGCAACAGATACAATTGCTGTAGACCCTAATAATGAACCTTTCCGCAATGGAGATGGCACCTTATTGTTTCGACCAGGAGGGCATGGCGCATTGATAGAAAATCTAAACGAGCAGGAAGCCGATATCATCTTCATCAAGAACATTGACAACGTAGTGGTCGATAGAAATCTAGATGCAGTGGTAGAAAGCAAGAAAACCCTAGGAGGACTTTTATTAATGGTACGCGACAAAGCTTTTGGGTATGCCAAGGCACTTGAAGACGGAACATTTCAGGAAGATGAACTCGTCAAATTTTTGAAAGAGGAGCTGAATGTGCGACTTCCTGAGGATTTCGATTCGCTTTCTATGGCAGATAAGAAAGAGACTTGTCTAAAGGCATTGCACCGACCTATTCGTATTTGCGGGATGGTCAAGAATGAAGGGGAACCCGGTGGAGGACCATTCTGGATAAATGAGCGTGGCAAAATATCACTTCAAATTGTAGAATCCGCTCAGGTGGATATGAACGATGCTTCACAAGCAAGCCTTCTTAAAAACGCTACACATTTTAATCCGGTGGACATTGTCTGCAGTGTAATGGATCATAATGGAAAGAAATTCGACTTGCTGAATTTTGTAAATCCTGAACAAGGTTTCATCACTGGAAAAACCAAAGAGGGCAAAGAACTTAAGGCGCTTGAGCTTCCCGGTTTATGGAATGGTGCCATGGCCTATTGGAACACCATTTTTGTAGAAGTTCCGCTGGTTACCTTCAATCCGGTGAAAACCGTGAATGATTTATTGAAAACTTCACATCAGGTATAAAACTGATAATCAGACCCTTGTAAAATTATTTCAACACTTTTTTCTTAAAAAGTGTTAAATCCTACTGTTTTGGGTGACCTCCTCAAAAAAGCTGTGTCACATAAATAGAAACAAAACAGAAAGATGGTTGTAATAGGGATTAAAATAGCACTTGTAGTAGTAAACGCTTTAGCATTGTATGCGGCGATTTGGGCTCAAGAAAAAGTTTGTCCACAAAAGATATAAAACACTGGACACCGCGTCCAGTCATTTTTGGTTGGTTGATTTGGTTGAAAGGTCGCGTAAAAGCGGCCTTTTTTATGTGACTTTTTTAAACTAATGGTGTCATATTAATATCATGGATAGTATGCTAATTTTTAGGGCTGTATTGGTTATCAGTATTCTTTCGTTTGCGGTGGCCATGTTTTTACTGGTATTGTATTTGAAAGAAGAAAGACATAGAAAGAAAGAGAAGAGATAGGATAATGCTATGCAAACACTAACCGTAGATTATCCGAGAATGGGCAACACCTTGCATCGTCCATGATGTTTACATAAGTCAGGATGATTGTCCGTTCGAAAAAAAGGCTGCATTTGCAGCCTTTTTTGTGTAAAAAGTATCCATTTTCATCTCCTGTTTTACACAGTTTTACACACTTCAAGAAATACTAAAAAATAGTAAGTAGCTGAATTTCAAATATTTGATACGGTATCAAAAGTTTTTGGAACTATGGCATCGAATTTTCTCTAAATAGGGCAAGTATAATTTATAAACACAAGATCATGAGAAAATTATTTTTAGCAACCGTATTGTCTTTTGTAGGATTCGCAGCCACAGCGCAGGAAGAAACTGCTGAGGCCCAAATCGATGAAACTGTAGTAGAAGCTACCGTTCAAGATTTTGAGGAAATCAGTGTTGCCGACCTTCCTGGAGCAGTAACCGCTGCAGTCGCAAAAGACTATCCAACAGCTACTATCAATAAAGCCTATAAAAACGCGTCTGACCAATTTAAGTTGGAGCTTTCTTTAGAAGATGGCACAGCGGGCACCGTCTATGCGGATGCTGATGGCAATTGGATAGAACTATAATGGTTTAGATTAATCGTGTTAGGTTAGTTTGGTTAGGGAGGGGTCCGCATTGGCGGACCTCTCCTTTTGTGATAAATTTACCACTCGCTTAGCATCCCTTTCTTAAGGCAGGCCGTATATTTTATGTATGCCCAAAATCTTGATTGTAGAAGATGATTCTGCTTTCCGTCAAATGCTATCCCGCTTTTTGACCAAGAATGGCTTTGAAGTATCTCAAGCAAATGATATCAGAGAAGCCCATGACCAAATCGACAAACAACCTTTTGAAATTGTATTGTCTGACGTAAGACTCCCTGGAGGTAACGGTCAGGACCTTCTAAAATCAACTTCTTCAGATTTAGCCACAACGAAAATCATATTAATGACGGGTTATGGTGAGGTGAAATCCGCTGTGGAAGCCATGAAAAAAGGGGCTTTCGATTATGTTACCAAACCTTTTACTCCAGAACAAATCCTTCAGGTCATTAATGATGCCCTCATAACTTCACCAAAAGAAACCAAATCGTCACTTCAAACAAATTCACAAAAAAGTACCGAAAAAGAAGGTTTTGTTGAAGGAGAGAGTTTAGCTGCCCAGCAGATGCTACAGTATATCAAACTCGTATCTCCGACGAACATGTCAGTTTTGCTAAGAGGCGAAAGTGGTACAGGGAAAGAAGTCACCGCAAAAACCATTCATAAAAACAGTAACCGAAAAGATGAGGCTTTTGTAGCGGTAGATTGTGGTGCGATTCCAAAAGAAATTGCTACAAGTGAGTTTTTTGGTCATC
The DNA here is from genome assembly GCA_937899065.1 of uncultured Allomuricauda sp. Taxonomy (GTDB): domain Bacteria; phylum Bacteroidota; class Bacteroidia; order Flavobacteriales; family Flavobacteriaceae; genus Flagellimonas. The sequence continues at coordinate 30,600 of CALBPG010000131.1, read as the reverse complement.
TAAAGGGAAGTTTTACTGGTGCGGTTGAAGATAAAATCGGGCATTTTGAAGCCGCGAATAGGGGGACACTTTTTCTGGATGAGATTGGAAATTTGTCTTATGAAAATCAAGTACAATTGTTGCGCGCTTTGCAGGAACGGAAAATCAAAAGGGTCGGCAGCACGAAAGAAATTGAAGTTGATGTAAGAATTATTGCGGCAACCAATGAAGATTTGGAAGTTGCAGTGGAAGAAGGAAGGTTTCGTGAAGATTTATACCATCGTCTGAATGAGTTCACTATCTCCATTCCACCTCTACGTGAACGAAAAGAGGATATTAAGTTTTTTGCAGAACAATTTCTCGAGAGCGCCAACCAAGAACTGGAACGAAACGTCACATTAATTTCCCAAGAGGTGATGGAAATTTTGGAAAACCATACTTGGCCAGGAAATCTGCGCGAACTGAAAAATACCATCAAACGAGCGGTGTTGTTTGCCAACGGTGATAGCCTGGTACCTTTAAACCTTCCTCGAGAAATTCAAGATGTCGATGCTAAGGCTACCTTTTCCAAATCCACCTTTGAAAAGGAACGTATTTTGCAAGCTTTGCGAAAAACCAATTTCAACAAGAGTAAAGCTGCCCAGCTTTTGAACATCACGAGAAAAACGCTGTATAACAAAATCAATCAATATCAACTTGATGTGTAGCGAGGTAGTTTTCCAAACTTCGCTTTACATCCGAAACATCTTCTTTCAAACGCTCAAAATCTTGTTTCACTTGGTCCCAATTGATTATTTCAGCTTGCTCAAAACCTTCTAAAATGGGAATACACGAGGTTACTTTCAGCTGACGAAACATGGGTAACATTTTATGGGCAACTCTTTTAAGGGTTTCCAAATCGCCATTCTTGATGCTTTTAACAAGGTGTTTCATATGTTTTTTGGTATCCTGTAAAAAGGTTATCAGCACATGGATTAGCGCTTCCCCATCTCCAACAAAACCAACGATTGCATCTAAAGTATACAGTTCTTTATGGTTTTGCCTGTAAGCGGTCTTCAAGAAGGGTTGGGATGTAATTGGAATCCAAGTCCGAACGGTTTGGAAAAAACCTTCTGGTGTAAAAGGTTTGTATATGGCGTCATTAAATCCTGCATCCATAAATGTGGTTTTCCTCAAATTACGCTGCCCGGTCATAGCCAAAATAGGTTGATTCCGGTAATGGTGATACCCCTTATTTCGAAGGGTTTCTGGAACTTGAAAACCATCAAAATCGCCTAATTGAATGTCACTTACGACCAAATCATATTGGATGGAATTTTCCTTTGGAATATCCTTGAAATCCGAATACGTATGAATCTTCCATCCCTGATTGCTACAAAGTGTTTCTAGCAACTGCAATAGGGTTGTATCATCATCCAAAATCTTCATAGAGTAGGTTTTCTCTCGTAGCTGGGTGGTATTTTCGGGCAGGTTAGTTCCCTTTTTACCATTTTGCAAGGGTAACGAAATAGTAAAAGTACTTCCGCTACCCTCAACGCTTTCTACCTCAAGATAGCCACCCAAAAGCGCACAAAGTTTTTTTGAAATGGTAAGTCCAAGCCCATATCCGCCATACTTCTTTTCGGAATTGTTTTTGGCTTGGGTGAATTCCTTAAAAATACTTTCCAATTTGGATTTCGGAATACCAATCCCCGTATCCATGACATGAATTTTTAGCCATTTTTTGTTGGAAGCCGTCTTTGCATTAACCCGAATATGTATCTCACCTACCTCGGTAAACTTGAAGGCATTTCCGACAATGTTGTTCATGATTTGCCGAAAACGAAAGCGGTCGCTAATGATTGGATTTTCTAGTACTTCTGGGATTTCTAAATGTACTTTTAAGTTCTTGTTGGCATGTTTTTCCCGTAAAGCCTGAAGCATCGGATTCAGAACAGAGATAATGGTAAAATTATCCTCCTGCAGCGTTAGTTTTCCTTGTTCCAATTGCGAAAAATCAAGCAAATCATCTACTAAATTTTCCATATAATCCAGGGCTTCGCGAACGGGCCTTTCATAGGAAGTAGTTTTGTGCTTTTCGTTTGATTTTAGCAGCAGATTCGTATAGCCCGATAATGTACTTAAGGGCGAGCGAATGTCATGGCTTACCGTGTGAATTAGTTGCTCGCGACTCCGTAATAAGGCTTCCGAATAGGATTTTTCCTTTTCAACGGATTCCTTAAGCTGTTGCACCTTAAGGAAATCTTTGGTCACCATAATGGTAAATAGAATCGCCACTAACAACCCAATGAAGATGGCTGTTCCCGCTAGGAAAAAACTCTTTCGAAGGGCTTTCTCCTTTTGGTAATTTTCCAAGTAGGCATTTGCCATGATATCACGTTCTAATGACGAAATCACCGCAAGTAGCCTTCGCGAAAGCTCAGAGTCGGTTTTGTACATTTCCAATTCGGTTTGGAGGAGGTCCTTTTCCAAACGAGAGCTTTGGTTTTTGGCTTGTGCCAACATTGATTTAGAGACCATAAGTACCGAATCAATGTTGATATCACGGTTATTATTTTCCTTTTGAGGAATATTTTGATTCAACAAACGGGCATACTCTCGAATGGAATTTTGTGTGTCGGCTGATAGTTTATGGAAATTGGAAACAAGACTTTCTGGTGTAATGCGTCCCATATCCAATTCCATCTTGTTGATAGCTTGCAGAATGGAATCCAAAGGAGCACTTTTAGCCGTTTTCATTTGTAACCGACTCAATTTTGTACTGTTTCGTACTTTTTGCCTTAAAAGGGATTGTACGGTGTCCAAACCAAAACTTTGCCTAGGGGCTTCGGTTAAAGGTCTTAGGCTATCAATGCTGTTGATAAGGGAATCTATCTTTTTTGAATATAAGGCGAGCTGCTCTGGTTCTAAGGTTTGTTGGGCAAGCTTGGAAATATTTTCTGCTTCGTACAACTCAGCGAGTAACACGTTGGTCTTGAGTAGCTTTTCTTGATCGAGGGACCGTCTTTCAGTCTCGGTATAAGTAATCCATTCAGAATAAATAAAGTACCCCGAAAGAATACCCAAGATTCCCAAGGCCAAATACCCAGCTAGGATTTTAGCGGTAAAGCGTTTTTTCGTTTTGGGGTGCATACGTACAAGATATACGCCGGTGAGTTGCACTTGGCTTTTTGAGAAGTCCGCTTTAACGTAATTTTTATTATGAAAAATCGAGTTTGGCACTTACTTTTGCACCCATCTCAAAGGGGTGCTTCTTGTAAAAGAGGCTGAGATTATACCCAATGAACCTGGGCGGATAATGCCGCCAAGGGATGCGCAAAGCGCTTTTTTGGATTTTAAGGTTCCTGGTTAGGAACGAAATATCATTGTATTAACTTGAATAATAGCCCCTTTTATTCGTAAACAATTTTACGGATGAAAACTATTTTCGCAACATTGGGCCTTATGGTCCTGGCGCTCCAGATGAGCGCCCAACAACAACCTATTGATTCCCTAGAGGGAAGAAAAGTGATTCTTGATGAAGTACTCGTACAAGCAGTTAGGGTCACGAAAAAAACACCGGTTACTTTTTCCAATTTGGACAAGGAAGAAATTGCACCCAGAAACTTGGGGCAAGACATTCCCGTGCTGATGAACTACCTCCCGGCAGTGGTGACAACCTCTGATGCGGGTGCAGGAGTGGGTTATACCGGTATTCGGGTTCGGGGTAGTGATGCTACCCGAGTGAACGTGACCATTAACGGTATTCCCTACAATGATGCCGAATCGCAAGGCACATTTTGGGTTAACTTGCCTGATTTTGCCTCTTCTACCCAGAGTTTGCAACTGCAACGCGGGGTAGGAACTTCCACGAACGGAGCGGGCGCTTTTGGGGCCAGTTTGAACCTTTTGACGGATTCATTTGAGGAAGAAGCCTATGCTGAGATTTCGTCTTCCGTCGGAAGCTTTAACACCTTACGAAATAACTTGAAATTCAGCACTGGATTGATGAACGACCAAATTGAGGTTTCCGGGCGTTTATCACGAATTTCTTCCGATGGCTACATCGACAGGGCCGCTTCCCAATTGGAATCGTACTTTTTGCAAGGCGTATACCGTTCCGATAAAACACTAATCAAAGCATTGCTTTTTGGAGGTGAAGAAAAAACATATCAATCTTGGTATGGATTTGACCCAGCCACTTTGGGGGCGATTGGGGTAGATAACAATCTGGATACCAACAGACGCTTCAATATTGCAGGAATCCAGTTCGACAATGAAGGGAATTTTGAAGGATTCTATGAAAATCAGGTGGACAACTACAAACAAGACCACTTTCAATTGCATTGGAACCAGCAATGGACACCAAATTGGAATTCGAATATCGCAGTTTACTATACAAGAGGTCGTGGTTTCTTTGAGGAGTATGTGGATGATTGGTACTATACCAATGTGTTGTTTGCTTCTGACTCACAATTAAGTTTTATTGGGAGGGATAATTTCGACTTGAACGGAACTACCATTTCATCTACTGACTATACCCGAAGAAGATGGTTAGACAACGATTTATATGGAACCATCTTCTCTGCAAACTATCAAAAGGAATCCACCGAAGTGATTCTTGGAGGAGGGTATAATATTTACAAAGGGGACCATTTTGGAGAGGTTATTTGGACGCAATTCAACAGCGGTAATACCTACAACGAACGCTATTATGAAGATGATGCAACGAAGACCGATTTCAATGTTTTTGCGAAGCTCAATCAAAACCTATCCAAAAAATGGTCAGTCTTTGCAGATTTACAGCTTCGAAGGGTAACCTATGAAGCCAATGCTGAAGACACGGGCTTGGTGGATGACACCTTCAACTTTTTTAATCCAAAGGCCGGATTGAGCTTTAATCCAAACCGAAATAACAATTTTTACTTTTCGTATGCGGTGGCCAATCGTGAACCCAATCGAAGTGACTATGAAAACGGAAACCCAAAACCGGAACGTTTGGGAGATTTTGAACTGGGCTGGCGGTATGTTTCACCCGATGTTCAGGTCAATACCAATGTGTATTACATGCGATACAAGGACCAATTGGTGCTAACTGGAGAATTGGATGATGTTGGGGCTCCTATTCGCTCCAATGTCGGGGATAGCTATCGTTTGGGCTTGGAAGTAGATGCAAACATTCGAGTGGCGCGTCACTTCCGAATTCAACCGAATATTGCACTGAGCGATAACCGAAATATTGATTTCATCTTCCAACGTGATGGCGTGGTTCAAAATTTGGGAAATACCAATATTGCCTTTTCGCCAAGTTTGGTTGCGGGAAATATTTTGTCCTACATTCCAAACGACAACCTTCAGGTTTCCTTATTGACCAAGTTTGTGGGAGAACAATTCATAGGGAATATTGATGCTGAAGCTTCCAAGTTGGATAGTTACAGCCAAACGGATTTCAACATCCAATACCGATGGGAAATCAATCGCGCTATCAAATCATTAACCTTAAGCGGGTTGGTGAACAATGTGTTTGATGCCAAATTTGAGTCAAATGGGTTCTTTTATACGTTTGATGATGATTTTTCCAACCCAGGAAGTATCGTAACTGTGGAAGGGGCAGGGTTTTATCCCCAAGCTGGAATAAACTTTTTGGTAGGCGTCAGCGCAAGATTCTAAAAAAAGTATTTTTTGGCAGGGACGGGACAATGAAAAGTGCTAATTTCCCGGCGTAAAAGAAAACGTAAGCATAACCCGTTTTGTTGACCCGTCCCAAATTAAAGCTGCTCATCCCTGATGCGGAGAGCAACCATACGTTGAATATACTGCATTGCCTGGTTCCTAAAACAGGCATTGAAGTGTATGCTTTAAGTAGTAAACCCAAAGCCTATTTTAGACATTCACGCTACTGCAAAAAGTTCATTCCCCGTTCTGAGGAAATGACCGAAACGGAATTGGTAGCATGTATCATCGACCAACTGGAAGAACATGCTATTGATATGCTTTTTCCTATTGATGAAGAAGGTATTCAATTGGTTGCCAAATTCTCTAGTACGTTGACCAAGCACTGCGAATTACCATTGCTTCCCAATCACGAAACCGCCAAAATGGTATGTGATAAATGGCAGTTTTTCGAACAACTAAAAGATGAAAACATTCCCGTTCCCGATACGGAGATGGCCGAGCAGCATCAAAAAATTGCATACCCGAAAATTCTGAAACCACGAAAAGGTCAAAACGGCAACGGTGTTTTTTTGGTTGAAAATGACACCGAGCTAAGTGAAAAAGATTTTCCGATAGAATCCTATTTGGCCCAAGATTATATAAACGGATACGATATTGATTGTAGTTTTTTGGCTGATAACGGAAAGATTTTGGCCTGCACCGTGCAAAAACCCATTGGCATTCGCTCCTTGTGGAATCGTTTTAAACCCAGCCGAGAAATTGAATTGTGTCATAACGAAGCTGTGGCTGACGTCATCCATAAGGTCGTGGGGAAATTGGAATGGAGTGGGGTGGGTCATGCTGATTTACGATTCTCTGAAAAGGATGGGCGGTATTACCTGATTGAAATCAACCCAAGATATTGGTCCTCAATTCTAGCTTCGCTTGCAGCAGGTATCAATTTTCCGTTGCTGGCGTTGAATCATCCAGCTTACAGTTCGCCAAAACAGGACTTTGACGAGGTTTATTATTTAGGGATTAAGTCAAGAATAAAACAGTTACTGGGGAAAAAGCTGGAAAATCAGCGAAAGGAAATTCCCGTGTTCTCTTCCTTATCCCATATGGCAAAAGACCCACTGCCTTTCTTGGCATTCAAGTTTGGATTTTAGCGGCCTATTAGTTGGAGATAATTACGCTATTTCCTACAAGTACCGCCTGGTAGAACAAAAGGTCATAGTATCGTTCTCCATCGTCAGGTCGGTTTAAAAGTTGTCCGGTCAACAAGTTATACTCAAAATCATCGCAAGGACATACCACATTTACACCCTCCAAGGTCATAGTGGAACAGCTGCTGGGGATTTGGTTGGGACAACTCGCTTCAAAGGCCAAAAAAGTATCTGGTCCTGAACGGATAACAAAGGCACCCCTTATCCCCACACTAGCATTACCTACATATACCGGGTTGGCAATGTTATTTAGGTTGTTGTACAGGGGCAAATTGAGATTGAGCTCGAATCGAAAACTTACTTCTTGTAGAAAAGGATTTCGGTTGACAGGGTCACTATCGCAACTCAAACTCAACATTAAAAATAGCAATACGTAAAACGCTCTCATAGCAATGAATTCGGATGTTTCAATAACAAAAGTGGTCAAAAAATGCCTATATTTGCGTTAAATCCTCGCAAAACTGTGCGTCAACAGTTAACGTAGAGGATTTTTTGTATTTGTATCGCAAAGGTCAACTGGAAAATGCATCTCATTTTTCACGAGACCTATTTGCTTATAAAATTGAAAAACATGAGTAAAATATCATACTATACCCCTGAAGGACTGAAGAAGTTACGTGAAGAACTGAATCAGCTTAAAGACATAGAACGCCCAAAGGCATCCCAGGCGATTGCAGAAGCAAGGGACAAGGGAGATTTATCGGAAAATGCCGAATATGACGCGGCGAAAGAAGCGCAGGGATTGCTGGAGATGAAGATTTCAAAAATGGAAGAAACCCTGTCCAATGCCCGTTTGATTGACGAATCCCAATTGGACACCTCAAAAGCCCTTGTACTTTCAACCGTCAAACTAAAGAACCAAGCCAATGGTATGGAAGTAAAGTATACCTTGGTTGCTGAAAGCGAAGCAGACCTGAAAGCCGGTAAAATTTCTGTCACTTCCCCTATTGGAAAAGGTTTGTTGGGAAAATCAGTTGGCGATGTAGCTGAAATCAAGGTTCCCAATGGCACTTTACTATTCGATATCTTGGAAATCACCAGAGAATAAGTTCTAAAAATAAGTACCTTTAAAATCTGTCATTGCACAGGTTTTTTATTCTTTCATGGCCAGTATTTTCACCAAAATCATCAATGGAGACATTCCCTGCTACAAAATTGCAGAGGATGAAAAGCATTTTGCTTTTCTCGATATCAATCCCAACGCAGAAGGGCATACCTTATGTGTTACCAAAAAGGAGGTAGATAAAATCTGGGATTTATCAGAAGAGGAATACCTAGGTTTGATGCAATTTTCCAAAAATGTTGCCCATGCTGTGGAAGCAGCGATTCCTTGCGAACGTGTGGGCATGACGGTCATTGGCCTTGAAGTACCACATGTGCACGTTCACTTGATTCCACTAAAAAGTATGGTTAACGCTACCTTTCAACATAAGGTAAAACTTGAGAAAGAGCAGTTTGAAAGGATTGCGCGGCAAATACGAGAGGAGCTTAAATAAATCCTTCCAAATACAAATAGATTCCGCCTCCGATAAGCCCCAATACCAATAAGATTAATACAAAAAACAAGGTAGTGAAGCGCAAAGAACTCCTTTCGGGCACCACAAGTTTGTTGTAGTATTCATATACCCTTTCAATATCATCAGTCCAGTCTACAGGATAAATGATGGAATAACATTTTTTACACTTTATTTCATGCGTGACTTCATCCGTGGTCTTGTGGTAAAAGGCTGTAAAAGTATGCTGTTGGTAAAATGTGATCTTCAACTTTATGTTGAAGCACACCGGGCAATGATTGGTGATTTCACCCTCCTTAATCACTATTTTTTTAGATTTTGCCATACCCCATTATACTTTGGCCCGTAAAGAAATCTGCATTACGGTACCCGCCTTGTTGGAAGAAAGCACCTTGATTTTTCCTTTGTGGTATTCTTCCACAATCCTTTTCACTAACGAGAGTCCTAGCCCCCAACCCCGTTTTTTGGACGTTACTCCAGGATTAAAAATGTTCTGAAAGTCGCTTTTTGGAATGCCATGCCCCGAGTCGGTTACCAGTACGTTCACATGTTGTCCTTTCTGCTCAATTTGTATGCTGATGTCCCCTTTCCCTTTCATGGCATCAATACCGTTTTTCACAAGATTTTCAATGCTCCAATTGTAAAGAGGAGGATTGAGCAACACAGGCATTTTATCAATTTCTGAGCTGAAGGAAAAATTGACCAAACGAGAACTTCTGCGTTTGAGGTATTCGTAGGCTTGCTCTGTTTCCAATACAATATCATGTACCTCCAATTTAGGAATGGAGCCTATTTTCGAAAAGCGTTCTGTTATGGTTTGCAACCGCAAGATGTCTTTTCCAATTTCATGGGTGATATCGGGATTGATGTCTTCTGTTTTCAAAAGCTCGTTCCAACCTAGCAGCGAGGTCAATGGTGTTCCAATTTGGTGCGCCGTTTCTTTTGCCATGCCGGCCCATAGTTTATTCTGTTCTGAGGCCTTGTTCGTTTTAAAAAAGAAAAAGATTACCGCAGCGAAAAGAAAAATGATGAGCAATAGTGCGAGCGGATAAAATTTTAGTTTGTTCAAAACTTCAGAGTTGCCGTAGTATAAAGTTTCCAGCAGCTCGCCATCTTGAACGATTTGGATAGGTTCATTTTCACGTTTGAACTGTTCAATCTTGGTTTGGATATAAGCAGTGTCCAAAACCTTTTCCGCTGGAAAATTATGGGTTTTGATAGTTCCTTCTTCATGAACCAAAATCATTGGGGTTGAGGTATTGTTCCCCATCACTTTCAGCGTAAGGTTTCCAAGCTCTTGGTCTACGGAAGATTCAATAAGCTCTAGCTGGGCGGTGGCCCAAATCTCCATTTTAAGCCGTTCTTCCTCTTTGAATTTCTTAAAGAAACTGTTGGTATTCCAAAGAATTAGGCTAACGATGACAAAAGCCGACACCAAGAGAATGATATTGGATGCTTTTCTTTTGGGGACAAAATCCATTATGATACACTAGTGTTGTTTAAAGATAACGCAAAAACCAAAAATTTGTTGATAGTTCACTTGCTGGGGTGTTAGGGTATGGAATGTGTTTTTGTACTTTTGAACATTCAGTAAAGTTTAAAATAGTATGGAAGTTCAAGGAAGAATAAAACTGATTGATGAAACGAAAACTTATGGAAATAACGGTTTTCGCAAGCGAGAAATTGTAGTAACTACCGAAGAACAATATCCACAACATATCAGTATGGAATTCGTACAGGATAAGTGCGACCTACTGAACTCCTATCAAGTGGGCCAAATGGTCAAAGTAAGTATCAATCTCCGCGGTCGCGAATGGGTCAATCCGCAAGGGGAGACCAAATATTTCAATTCCATTCAGGGATGGCGTATCGAGAATCTTGAAGGTGCGGGAGAGGGAGCCGAAAATATGCCTCCCGTTCCTCCGATGGAAGCTTTTGAGCCAGCCGATGACTTAAACGAAGAAGACCACGACGACCTACCGTTCTAATTGATTTGCGCCTGACGGAGGTCATAACGCAAGCGTTTCGGCGATTTTTACCCTCGCCTTTCACCATTGCTGTGTTGTTGACCTTATTCACTTTGCTTTTGGCCATCATTTTTTCTCCAGTGGCCAAAGGAGACGTTGTTTTTGTGTTGAAAGCATGGGAATCTGGTATCTGGAATCCAGGGTTGCTGGTATTCGCTTATCAGATGATACTGATTTTGGTGCTGGGCCATGTTCTTGTGCTTAGCAAACCCTTGCAACGCATTATAATGGGGCTCACCCAAGGTATTCGGTCTACGTCATCTGCAGCAGTAATTGTGGTGATATCAACCATGTTGGTTTCGTTTTTCAATTGGGGACTTGGATTAATTTTTGGCGCAATTCTGGCCAGAAAGGTCGGTGAACATGCCCAAAAGAACAATCTAAACATCAATTACCCCTTAATTGGTGCTTGCGGTTACTCGGGATTGATGGTATGGCATGGTGGGATTAGTGGTTCGGCCCCATTAAAGGTTGCCGAATCGGGACACCTGCAAAATCTGTTAACCAATCTATCAAATACGGTAGGTCCTCTGCCCGAAACCATCCCAACCGCAGAAACCATTCTAAGTGTCTGGAACTTGCTCATTTTTGGTTTGGTCGTATTGGCGATTGCACTATTGGTTTTTTTCTTGGGTAAGAAGAAAAGCAATCCGCCGCAAAGATTGGAGTCATATCATTTCGACAACAATAAAGAAGTTGACGTATCAGGAGCAGAGCGACTGGAATATTCCAAAGTACTGGCGTGGTCTTTTGGAGTGCTCATTCTTTCCGCATTTGTAGTACAATATAGTGGTCTCTTGAAAAGTCTCAATATTACCCCAAATATGCTGAATCTCTTTATGCTGGGCTTGGCCATTGTACTGCATGGCAGTTTTAAAAGCTTTCTCAAGGCTGTGAATGAGGCTATAAAAGATACTTCGGGTATTCTGATTCAGTTTCCACTCTATTTCGGCATAATGGGTGTCATGGCCGAAAGTGGTTTGATTCAAGAAATATCAGATTTCTTTGTTTCGGTAAGTACAGAAGTGACCTTGCCTGTCTACACGTTTTTTAGCGCAGGGTTGGTCAATCTTTTTGTGCCTAGCGGAGGTGGGCAATGGGCTATTCAAGGTCCGCTTGTGGTAGAGTCAGCTTTAAAACTTGGAGTGCCTTTACCTAAAGCCATAATGGCACTAGCTTACGGGGATCAGGTTACCAATATGCTTCAACCTTTTTGGGCGCTACCACTTTTGGGAATCACGCAATTGAAAGCCAAGGAAATTCTCCCCTACACCCTCATTTTTATGCTGGTTTCTAGTGGAATCTTCCTGATAGCGCTTCTCCTGTTATAGGGACTTTTGTACCTTTAAAAAAAAGAAGGTTGCAAAAAGACGGCAACGATTTTGGACTTTACTTCTTAGGTGACCGACTGGAATTTCCCCCCGTGGACCGTGCCAATGAAGACGGTCTCTTGGCTGTGGGTGGGGACTTATCCAGCGAACGACTTCTTTTGGCCTACAAAAGCGGAATTTTTCCTTGGTTCAATGATGATACCTTGATTCTTTGGTGGAGTCCGGACCCTCGGATGGTACTATACCCCAATAAACTTAAGATATCTAAAAGCATGCGGCGTTTGGAACGAGGCGGCCGTTTTCAAATTACCATCAATCAAGCCTTTGAGCAGGTCATTGAAAAATGCTCCAGTATTGAACGCAAAGGCCAAGAGGGAACTTGGATTACTCGAAAAATGAAAGAAGCCTTCATCAAATTAAATGAAAAGGGGCTGGCCAAGTCTTATGAAGTATGGCAAAATGGCAAATTGGTAGGGGGACTTTATGGAATGGATTTGGGTAATGTGTTTTGCGGGGAAAGTATGTTTAGTGAAGTCCCCAATGCTTCGAAGTTTGCGTTTATCAAAATGGTACAAGATGTGGAACAAAAGGGGTATAAATTGGTGGATTGCCAAATACATACCGACCATTTGGAGAGTCTTGGTGCCGAGCTTATCCCTCGTTCTTTATTTATAGAAATCCTACAACGTTAACTGCACCGAAGACAGAATAAAGAAAACGTGCTCTGGTAGGGTATGGGTAAAATCTTCCATGCGATATTCTGTACCAAATTGGATTTTGAAATCCTTTTGCAATTGCCATCCAATCTGAGCGCTGATGCGTCCGTCGTATTCAGGATTACGTCCTTTAGCAATACTTAATAAGGGTTCTACAGTTGCCACCAAATAGGCTTCACCCACATCCAACTTTTCGCCTTGCAACGGAAAATCCAATGCAAACCGATACCGAAACCGATGGGTAGTTCTAGCTTTGGTGATACGTTGTTCCGAACGGATTCTGTGCCCAAACCGAATTACAAAAGGACGGGAACGCTGGTTGTATTGTTGGGTAAGGCGCAATTCATTGGCCCCGCCATCAAAACTTTCGCGAAAGCGATATTGGATACCCAGAGCCAGACTTTGGTTCTCTCGAATTTTGTAGTTTGAAAAATGAACCAAGTCAATTTGACGGTTCGAAAAGGTTGTCTCACCTTCTTCCACAATGAAAAATCGCGAGGCAACGGAGAAGTTGTGGGCATATTGTTCGGAGACTTGATAGCCCAATCCCACTTGGGGTTGCCAAAAACCTGTTAGATTTTCTTGCCCTTGAATATTCCAATGGGCAAACAAAACAAGGAACAAGAAGCCTCTTTTAATAGAGGACATGGTCGTAGTTGGTTGGTGCAAATTCCCTCAATAATAACAGTTCGCCTTTGGCATCAAATAGGATTTCGTACAAGCGATGGTGGTTTTGGTTTTTTCCAGCAACCACCAATTCATATCGGATGTATGGCAAAATCAAGTTTTGAAAAGCCTCTTTCAAAACTTCACTTTCCGCTCTACCCTCGCTGGGATACTGTTGCTGAATTTTTTTGACGTAGGTCTTGCTAAACTTCTTTTGAAATTCAGACTGAATGGCTTCCCAAGTCTCATCCGGAATATCGGTGGACTTGATAAGAAACTCAACATCTTCTAACTTTCCCTCAGGGCTGAATTCCACACTATACCGGAGTTTTCCCTTTTTGAACTTGACTTCAAAACTTCTTTTGTCACCATCACTTTCTTGGTAGTACCGTAAGCGCTTGGCGTCTTCCAAATAGGGCTTAAGAAGTATTAAGGCATTTTCCGGAATTTCTTTCTCCGTTACACGAGATTCTCGCTCGTTTTTTTGCTGGGCTGTACCCAGAATTCCCCAGAGGAAACATGAGATGAATAATAGCAGGCTAAACTTCGGCATATCGAAAACAATTGACTTCATGGTCGTTCACGATTCCGGTAGCTTGCATAAAGGCATATACCACGGTGCTTCCCACAAACTTGAATCCTCTTTTTTTTAAGTCTTTGCTTATGGTGTCGGAGAGTGGTGTGGTAGCAGGGGCTTCTTTGTGGTGTTGCCATTTATTTTTTATGGGCTTTCCATCCACAAAACCCCAAATATAGGTACTGAAGCTTCCGAATTCTTTTTGCACTTCCATAAAAACCTTGGCATTAGACACGGCTGCGTTTACCTTCAGTTTGTTTCTGATGATACCGGGGTCTTCTAAAAGTGCTTGGATTTTGGTAGAATCGTAGTTCGCTATTTTCTGGTAATCGAATTGGTCAAATACCTTTCTAAAATGTTCTCGTTTTCGCAAAACGGTTATCCAACTCAGACCCGCTTGAAAGGTTTCCAAAACCAAAAACTCAAAAAAAGTAGGGTCATCTTTAACAGGAACACCCCATTCTGTATCATGATATGCTTGATATAACGGGTCCCCCAGGCACCAGCCGCATCGATGTTTATCCATTCAGATTTGTTTGTACCTAAAAGTACACAAATCCACAACTTATAGGGCGATGAGTTCTTGGGCAATTACGGCATTTTCCACATCTGCATATATCTTTTGCTGTCCTTCACAAAATTGGTTTTTGTCCATCCGCTGTAGGATAGCAGTTCTTTTCTGATTGGCTCGTTCTACAATACCGATAATGGTCACTACTTGGTCTACCAAACGGTTTACCGGAATCATGATTTTTCGATTTCGATTTACCTTGGGGAGACTGTTTTCCAGAAAAAGATATGAGGCGTTGGCCGGACGTCCAATTTTGAAAGTAGCCCCCAATTTTACTTTTTTTGGAGAAATGGGCAAAGGGGCCAAAACGGTATGTTCGTTGTGATTCGGGAACATTACAGGACGTACTTTCTTCAGTCTCATATCGGCTGGGTTTGGATTTAAAAACTTTGAATCATAAACAAATAGAGCGGCATTCCCAACGTGATATTAAAAGGGAACGTGATGGCCAAGGCCATGGGAACATACAAGCTGGGATTTGCCTTTGGGGCAGCAATACGCATGGCTGCGGGAACAGCAATATAAGAGGCGCTAGCTGCAAGAATAGCAAACAAAAATCGATTTCCTACACTTTCGGTGATGAATTGGCTGAACCATGCCACCAAACAACCATTGATTATCGGTAGTCCAACCGAAAAGAATAGCGCGAACTTTCCTTTGCGGATGAAATCACCCAATTTTCGTCCACTGGTAATTCCCATATCCAAGAGAAATACTGCCAGGAACCCTTTGAAAATGTCCGTGGTAAAGGGTTTGATGCCTTCCGCCTGCTGCTCATTGGCGAAGAAGCCAATGGCCAAACTGCCTAAAATTAGAAGGACACTACCGTTGGTCAAGGAGTGATGCAAAACCTTTCCAAAATTGTTTTTTTCTGTTTTCTGTTTGGTAAAAAGCGCCATCAACAATACCCCTACAATAATAGAGGGTGCTTCCATAAGTGCCATTACAGCAACCATGTGCCCTCCAAAGTTGATGGTCTCCATTTCCAAGAAGGAGATGGCCGTTACAAAGGTCACCGCACTAACGGAACCATATGCGGCGGCTATAGCTCCAGAATTTTCGACACTAAATTTGCGCCTTAAAATGAAGTAAGCAAATACAGGAACGGATACTGCCAAGAAAATCCCAAAGAAAAGCGACCAAACAATTTCCATATTGAAGTCGCTATGCGCCAATTCCATACCTCCCTTGAAACCAATAGCAAAAAGTAGGTAAAGCGATATGAATTTGGACGAATTCTCGGGAATACTCAAATCACTTTTCAGCTGGACGGCTATAATACCCAAGAAAAAGAAGAGCAGGGCAGGATTGGTCAAATTATCGACGAGTAGATGAAAATCCATGTAGAATTATTCTTCCAGAGTGATGTTCAGGGTGCCTTCAATTTTCAATCGCTTTCCTTCATATCGAAGGCTGTTGATGAATTCTCGGGCTATTACCTTTTCTTTTTCAAGTTCGGCGATACGTTCGTCCGGATATTTTGTGTTGGCATCCTTATCACCTTCACACCATGACAAACGTTGTAATTTGTGAAAGTTGATTTTCTCGTTCAACAAAGCGGTAACCACATCGCAAGCTTCTGATGCAGTGAAGGTACCCTGTACTAACTGAATTTTCTGTGCTGTTTTAATAGACGTTTCCATGAGTTTCTAATGTAATCTTAAGAATTTTCATTTTTGGCCATAGCAGCACCAATGATTAACATAAATACAATGCCTCCGGCCAAAAGAAGTTGGTCAAGAAAAAGGAAGTCATTTTGAAGGGATAGTACGATGAAAAAAACAATTCCCCCTAAGAGAAGCGCTTTGCGTAAATGCGTTTTGTAAGACGACCATAGTACTTTGTTTCTTTTGGTTCTTTCCTTTACCGGAATAGAATATTTATTCTCCATGTTTATTGTTTTGACGGCAAAGTTGAACTATTTGACTCATATATTTTTATTTATATTTATTATGCTTTAGATAATATATTTTTATGAATTACACATTAAACCAACTCCGAATATTCTTAACAATTACTGAAAAACAAAGTATTACCAAGGCATCAGAAGAGTTGCACTTGACCCAACCTGCGGTTTCCATTCAACTGAAGAATTTTCAAAATCAGTTTCCAATTCCGCTTACTGAAGTGGTTGGCCGCCAATTGTTCATTACCGATTTTGGTGAAGAAATCGCTGAGGCGGCTAAACGGATTTTAAGAGAAGTAGAGAGCATTAACTATAAATTATTGGGGTATCAAGGCGAGCTTGCTGGCAAGTTGAAAATCTCAGTGGTATCGACTGGAAAATATGTGATGCCCTATTTCCTTTCAGGATTTATTCGAGAACATACCGGGGTAGACCTCATAATGGACGTGACTAATAAAGCAAGAGTAGTTGAAAGCCTTGAGGAGAACGAAGTGGATTTTGCATTGGTTTCCGTTTTACCGGACCACTTATCCTTGAACAAAGTTGGTTTGATGCGAAATGTTCTGCATTTGGTGGCGAACCCCAAGTATTTCAAAAATGTAAAGCTGAGCAAAAGCATGTTCTCGAAAGATACCCCACTGATTTTTCGTGAGAAAGGCTCGGCAACCCGAGCGGCAATGGAGCGTTATTTATCACAAAAGGAAATCACGGTCGCCAAAAAAATAGAGCTAACCTCCAACGAAGCAGTAAAGCAAGCCGTAATCTCTGGACTTGGTTGTTCCATTATGCCCTTGATAGGAGTGCA
The DNA here is from genome assembly GCA_937899065.1 of uncultured Allomuricauda sp. GTDB lineage: Bacteria > Bacteroidota > Bacteroidia > Flavobacteriales > Flavobacteriaceae > Flagellimonas. The sequence goes on along the minus strand of CALBPG010000131.1, from coordinate 13,648 downwards.
CCGTGAAATCGTTACAGGAGAATTGATTATCATTCCCCAGCGCAATTTACCCATCACCACAAACTGGAATTTGGTTTGGTTGCAGAAAAAGAAACTTTCGCCTGTGGCAGAGGCGTTTTTGGAGTATGTGAATACCGATAAGGAAAGGGTAATGCAAACCCATTTCCAATGGTTGGAAGAATATTAATTCACCTTTTTGGGATGTAGGGCGATATCACTCATAATTTCAAGGTGCTGCCCTTGGTTTTTGGCATTCACTACAATATCGGTTACTTCCTGTTTGGCCTTTTTCAACTGTGCAATGCGTTTTTCCGATTTCTCGCGCCCTTCCCTATCGTTTCCATCCATGTTAAGCAATTGCACGGTATGGAACTTGATTTTGTAATTGAGCAAGGACAACAACAATTCTGCTGATTCCGAAGGGTCAAAGAGACCCGCTACCAGTTGTACCCGGTAGCAGGTTTCCTTTTCAGGGGAATCTTTTGGAGACAGTTGTTTTTTACTGCCCTTGAGCCATTGAAAAAGCTTGCTTTCCATCAAAAAAGTATAAGTTTTCTGTTTTGATTACATCCAAGTTGTTTTCCAGTGCACGCTGTAACAATTGAGGAATTTCTGCCATTTCCACTACTGCACCGTTTCTTGTGGCATAGCGGCACCTCCAGTGATCGGTACAGAACGTTTCTTCAAATCCATTGGGCCAAACCTTTACGCCTCGATTGGTGATGACCTGTAGGTGTAGCTTTTCGTTTTCGATATCTTGTAGTTGTTTGGCTATCGCATCCGGGTCTTCACCAGACCAATGCACGAAAATATCAACACCTTTAAGAATTTTTTCCTGAGGTGTTTTTCTAACGGTTTTGGGCAAGGTTAAGGGGTTGCTGTTCTCGTACGTTACTTTTTTTAGGGTATTGGGCACTTTGCCCAAATTGGCGATTACGGCTTGCGCAAACTCTTTTGTTCCTACTTTTTCTTTGCTAATATCTTCATCAAAAATGTCGTAGGTGTGAATTCCTTCTTCCATGGTGGTAAGCCAGGCATTCTCTACTTTTTCGGCTACATCGTTTTGTCCGAGGTGGTTCAGCATCATGATAGCTCCTTGGAGCAATCCAGAAGGGTTAGCCAAATTTTGACCCGCACGGCGCGGTGCAGACCCGTGTATCGCCTCAAACATGGCACAACTTTCTCCGATGTTTGCGGAGCCTGCCAAACCAACGGAGCCAGTTATCTGCGCTGCGACATCCGACAATACATCTCCATAAAGATTGGGCATCACGACCACATCGAACTTCTCTGGAGTATCGGCTAATTTTGCAGCCCCTATGTCGATAATCCAGTGTTCGCTTTCTATTTCTGGGTATTCTGGTGCTATTTCATCAAAGACTTTGTGGAACAAGCCATCGGTTTGCTTCATGATATTATCCTTGGTAAAACAGGTTACTTTTTTGCGATTGTAACGTTTTGCATACTCAATAGCGTAACGTACAATCTTCTCACAACCTGGTCGAGAAATCAATTTTAAGCATTGCACCACTTCATCGGTTTGTTGGTGTTCAATCCCAGCATACAAATCTTCTTCGTTTTCACGGATGATGACCACATCCATCTTAGGATGTTTGGTCTTCACGAAAGGATGTATGCTTTTGCAAGGTCGGACGTTGGCGTACAATCCCAAAGATTTTCGGGTGGTAACGTTCAAGCTTTTGTACCCACCGCCTTGAGGGGTTGTGATAGGGGCCTTGAGAAAGATTTTGTTTTTTCGAATGGTTTCCCAAGCGTCTTTTGAAATTCCAGAAGTGTTTCCGCTGAGATATACATTTTCACCCACTTCTATTTCGTCATATTCCAGTTGGGCCCCGGCAGCGGTCAAAATTTGTAAAGTGGCATCCATGATTTCAGGACCTATGCCGTCTCCTTTCGCTATAGTAATTCTATCCATGTTGTTTTAAGATTTTGGCAAAGATTGAAAGAACAATTCATATAATTTTATTTATATTAATTATAAAATACATAACGAATTGTTATGTAATGAAAATTTGCAGGATAGTTTGATAGGAAACTTTTGCTTTGACAGTACTAGAGTAAAACACCAGTAAAATCTATACTTTTTCGGTGTTTTCTCTTAAAAAATGACCTTGTTCTTCGTCCATATACACAATAGGCATGGCATATACCAACGGAGTTTCTTTAGGAAATTTGGAAGTGATTTTTTCATTGATGGTAGTGAATAAAAGCGCTTTTGTGGTACCCATGACTAGCACGCGACTATCCGCCTTGATGTGACCTTTCAAGGAAGTTTTGTACATCATTTTTTCGGAAACCAAAGCGTTCAACATCAGTTTTTCCTCGAGTAAAAAAGTCACCACGGCATCTGCCTGTGCTACGGTTTTACAACTAATGTGAACCAATATCATGGAACAAAAACTTAGCGGATTGGAACCAACTCACCGGTTTGAAGCGCTTCGTAAGCATCAGCCGTAAGCGAACGGTAGGCGTTGAAAAAACGACCTCCATCTGCCCTTTCAAGCTGTACTTGATACCCATTTTGGTTTTCAACACTTGAAACGATAACCTTAGTGCCGTTTAATCGTTTCATATCGGGGATGCCACCTTTTTTGATGATGAAATTTTTCTTAGGGACCAAAATATGGTCGTAACCAAAAGCACTTACTTGTTTGATGACCAGAGTGTCGCCAGCACTTATTTGAGCAGTTTGTTGTTGTGCGGATAGAGCGCCTACCGCCAACAATGTGGCAATTGGAATGCTAAAACGAGTCATATGTAGTTTTATCGGTTTGTTGAAATATCAGCTACTTCGTTTTTAACTAAAATAGCCTTAAGGGTAGGCCGAAATCCATAGAAATCTTTGCCGTCTTCCCTTCTTAAAATCACCTGGGTCGTTCCGTTGGGGAGTACTTCCATGTAGTCCACCACTAAAACATTACCGTGAAAATTTAGGGTCATACCAAATCCCGAACTGGTATTTAATGGGTTGTTCAACAATATAACTTCGGAATATGGTATTTCTAATACCGCGCCTCCTTCAAAGTCGCCCCGACTATTGGCAAAGTGTTCAAAACTAATTGTTTTGGACTCTTGCTGAGCCGAGAGTGAACCCAGAAGGAGCGCGGCGAGAACAAAATAGGAGAGTAATTTTCTTTTCATAAGCTACATTTTTTCAAACGCTACCATCGTAAAGATAGAATTAATCGCCAATAAAGTAGCTTTACTATTGTTAATAAGTAGTTAAACTATTATAGTATGATAGTAATACTTTTATATTTGCTGTCGAAATTCTATCAACCACTATGGAAAGACTGATACATTCTATACGGATAGGTATTAATGACAAGATTTATTTGAAAGACCCTGAGTCCTCAGATTTGGGCAAACGCATCATTGAGCAAAGTATCTTGATGATTGACGAAATGGGTTTTGAGAGTTTTACCTTCCGGAAATTGGGTGAGCGCATCAAATCCAATGAAAGCTCCATTTATCGCTATTTCGAAAACAAACACAAGTTGTTGTTGTATTTGGCTTCGTGGTACTGGGGTTGGCTGGAATATAAAATGGTGATTGCCACCAACGGTATTGCCAACAAAATAGAGAAGCTGCAACTTGCGATTGAGATATTGACGCAAACCGTGGAAGAGGATATTTCATTCTCGCATATCAATGAGGTTTTGCTCAATAAAATCGTTATCAACGAATACTCCAAATCATACCTGACCAAAGAAGTAGACCGGGAAAACAAGGACGGTTATTTTGTTATTTATAAACGTTTGGTGAATCGCTTGCGCGAGATGATTGTGCTCTGGGATGACCAATATCCTTATCCATCCAGTTTGGCAAGTACCATCTTGGAAGGGTCATTACACCAATATTTTTTACAAGAGCACTTCCCGATGTTGACGGATTGCAACGAAACTACGACACCAACCGAATATTTTATGGATTTGGTCTTCCGGACCTTAAAACCCAACTCCAATGGCTAAGAACATCCTAACTGCCTGGCAGCGTCTCCTTGGCCTGCTGGCCTTGGATAAGAAGGACATCCTTCAGATATTTTACTATGCGATTTTTGCAGGTCTTGTGAACCTATCCCTTCCTTTGGGAATACAGGCCATCATTAACTTGATTCAGGGAGCACAGGTCAGTACCTCTTGGATTGTATTGGTGGTTTTGGTTACCCTTGGAGTAGCTTTTGTCGGGGTGTTACAGTTGATGCAGATACGTATAATTGAAAACGTTCAGCAGAAAATCTTTACTAGGTCTTCCTTTGAGTTTGCCTATCGCTTTCCGAAAATTCGAATGAGTGAGTTGCGCAATTATTATCCACCCGAGCTGGCTAATCGTTTTTTTGATACACTAACCGTTCAAAAATCATTATCCAAAATCTTGATTGACTTTCCAGCGGCACTGTTGCAAATCATTTTCGGATTGTTGCTCCTATCGTTTTACCATCCTTTCTTCATTATATATGGGTTGTTGCTCATTGTATTGATTTATGTGGTTTTCAAGTTTACCGCACAGAAAGGATTGGAAACCAGCTTGGACGAATCCAAGAACAAATACAAGGTGGCCCACTGGTTGCAAGAGGTGGCGAGAAGCTTGGTGAGTTTCAAACTCTCCGGAAAAACCTCTCATGCCATTGATAAAAACGATGGTTTGGTGTCTGGTTATTTAGATGCCCGCGAAAGCCACTTCCGCGTATTGATTCTCCAATTTATCCAAATGATTGGATTTAAGGTGTTGGTCACTGCTGGCTTGCTTTTAATTGGGGGTTTGTTGGTATTGAATCAAGAAATGAACATCGGTCAGTTTGTGGCCGCGGAGATTATCATTCTTTTGGTCATCAGTTCGGTTGAGAAACTGATTCTGGGTCTGGAAACCTTCTACGATTTATTGACCTCTCTTGAAAAGTTGGGCCAGGTTGTGGATAAGGATTTGGAACCACAAGAAGGGGAAACTCCGTTCGCGGAAAAGGAAGGCTTTACGGTAGAGTTGGATGAGGTATCCTATAACGTTCCAGAAAGGGACAAGAAGATTATTGATAGTGTTTCCTTGACCATTACGCCTACTTGTACCATTTTGTTGCAAGGTCCAAGTGGTTCGGGTAAGTCAACCTTGCTGCGTTTGATTGCAGGTATTATTGAACCGGACCAGGGCAAGATATTTGTGAATAATGTCGCCCTTCAAGGGGTAAACCTGAATTACTATCGCTCGCATTTGGGACAATCTTTGACGGAGGAATCTCCGTTCGAAGGAAGCATTTTGGATAACATCACTTTCGGGAGTCAGGATATTTCTCAAGAAGATGTCTATTGGGCCTTGGAAAGCACTGGGCTGACCCAGTTTGTTAAAGAACAACCACACGGACTCAAAACCATATTGTATCCTGAAGGAAGACAGATTCCATATACGGTTTCCAAAAAGATTGTTTTGGCACGAAGTATCGTACGTAGACCAAAGCTTCTTATCCTAAAGGACCCTCTAGATCAATTTGGAGAGCAAGAAGCGGAACGTATCATGGATTTCATTACCGACCCTACCAACTGTTGGGCCTTGGTTATCGTTAGCGAGAATCCAAATTGGACGGAACGTTGCGGGCGCATTATTACGATAGAAAACGGAAGATTAATCAGCGAAAGATAAAGCCATGTTGAATATCTCGAACAACAAATTGAATCGGAAAGTGGACCTGACTGGCTACCGGGCGGGGGCCAAAGTTTTTCATAAAAGGCATTACAAGCACTTTAATCGGTTTTTGGCTGCGTTTTCCATCATCGCGTTAATTGTGCTCTTTTTACCATGGACGCAGAACATCACGGGTAAGGGATTCTTGACAACTCTAAAACCAGACCAGCGTCCACAAACCATTCAATCACCGATTCCTGGTAGAATCGAAAGATGGTACGTGAAGGAGGGAGATTTTGTAAAAAAGGGAGATACAATCCTTCATATCTCCGAAGTTAAAAGTGAATATTTCGACCCTAATTTGGTAGAGCGAACAGGTCAGCAAATCAAAGCCAAGGCAATGTCTGTGACGTCCTATCAAGAAAAGGTTAAAGCCCTCGAAACACAAATAACCGCTTTGTCCCAAGAACGTGGATTGAAGTTGGAGCAGGCACGGAACAAATTATTGCAATCAAGACTGAAAGTGCAAAGTGATAGTATTGATTTGGAAGCCGCTAATACCAATATTATTATTGCGCAACGGCAATTTGACCGAACCACTCAGCTGGAGAAGGAAGGTCTAAAGGCGGTTACCGATGTTGAAGAAAAGCGTTTGAAGCTACAAGAGACCCAAGCCAAGCTTATTTCGCAAGAGAACAAGCTTTTGGCTAGTAAAAACAACGTCATCAACGCACAGGTAGAAATCAATAGGGTGCAAGCAGAATACACAGATAAGATTTCCAAGGCAAGAAGTGACATGTTCACCGCCCAATCCAATCAATTTGATTCGGAAGCACAGGTAACCAAGTTGGAAAACGAATATACCAACTACGAAATGCGGAACAATCTGATGTACATTAGAGCACCGCAAAGTGGTTTTATTAATAAAGCGTTGCAGTCGGGTATTGGAGAAACCTTTAAAGAAGGTGACCGCTTAGTCGGAATTATGCCATCTGATTATGAAATGGCCGTAGAAACTTTTGTGGAGCCCATTGATTTGCCTTTGGTGCATTTGGGTGAAAAGGTTAGGATTCAATTTGATGGTTGGCCAGCTATCGTTTTCAGCGGGTGGCCCAATGTTTCCTTTGGAACCTTTGGTGGAGAGGTCGTTGCAATTGAAACCTTCATCAGTGATAATGGAAAATACCGAATCTTGCTTGCCCCAGACACGGAAGATGTGGATTGGCCCAAGGACCTTCGCGTAGGTTCTGGCGCAAATACCATTGCCCTTTTAGAAGATGTGCCTATTTGGTTTGAGTTATGGAGGCAGTTGAATGGTTTCCCTCCAAACTACTATCAACCTGAAAACAAAACCGCAGATGTCAGCAAAAAATAGAATCCAGATACTTTTTCTTGCGGTTCTAGCAACGCTATGTACTTCTGAAGCCCAGGTGCAAAGAGATACCATGGTGCTCAATTTCAAGGAGTATTTGGGGTATGTGAAAAAATACCATCCCGTAGCCAAACAAGCGCAATTGACTATTGCCATTGGTCAGGCCAATTTAATGAAAGCTAGAGGTGGATTCGACCCCAAAATTGAGGTGGATTATGAGCGAAAAGAGTTTAAGGGTATCGATTATTGGGATAGGCTGAACGCAACCTTTAAGATTCCCACTTGGTTTGGTATTGAACTCAAAGGAAATCTGGAGCAAAACCAGGGGGATTTAATTGCTCTTGATGAAACGGGTAGTGAGGATGGTCTTTACAGCGCAGGAGTGTCCATGTCATTAGGACAAGGTTTTTGGATTAACGAGCGTATGGCCACCTTGAGAAAAGCCAAGTTTTTCCGGGAGCAGACCAAGGCAGACCAAGATTTATTTGTCAATGAGATTTTGTACAAGGCATCATTGGCTTATTTCGACTGGTTAAGGGCGTATCAAGACGCAGAGATTTTTGAAGATTTTCTGCAAAATGCGAAGCAACGCTTCGAAGGGGTAAAGCAAAGTGCCCTTGCTGGCGATGTCGCCATTATTGATACTGTCGAAGCCAAAATCGCCGTTGAGAACCGTGCGCTGAGTTTGGAACAGGCCAAGGTGAAACTCATGAAAACCTCGCTTCAGCTCTCCAATTTTCTATGGATTAATGACGTACCTGTCGAATTACAAGAAGACGTAGTGCCAGATGCTACTGTGGAGAGCGACATTGACACTACGCTGGAGATTATGGGTAGGCCTTTGGATAGTTTTCAATTAGGGAGTCACCCTAAACTTCGCTCACTGGATTTCAAAATTGATGGTTTGACTGTCGACAAGCGCTTAAAAGCGAATAAACTACTCCCGAAGCTGGATGTAGAATACAATTTCTTGACCGAAACCCCAGAACTCGCAAACACCTTTATCACTGAAGACTACAAGGGTGGCGTAAGTTTTCGATTTCCTTTGTTTCTGCGAAAAGAAAGAGGAGATTTGAAACTGGCTAAATTCAAATTACGAGATGCTGAATTTGAGCGGGATAATGCCTTAATTGAAATTCAGAACAAGGTCATCGCCATTTACCGCGAGTTGGACTCGTATACCACCCAAAACCAGTTGATAGCCGATATTGTTCGTGACTATAACACCCTATTGAGTGCTGAAGAGCGTAAGTTCAGTTTTGGAGAGAGTTCTTTGTTCCTGATTAACTCACGTGAGAGTAAACTTATCGATGCCTATCTCAAACAAAACGAATTGCAAAACAAGTTTTTCGACACCAAGGCAATGTTGTTTAAAAGCTTGGCCATTAATCCATTAAACTTATAAAGGTTTGAAGTATGCCACGAAAAAAAAGTATGCTGGGATATCGCGGATTACATGTCCCTAATGGGCTGAAAGATACTTTGCGACCTTTTGTAAGAGATACTTTTTTTATCGTTTCAGGCATATTTTCGGCTGCGTTTGGCTTGGAAAGCTTTCTATTACCCAACCGCTTTATTGATGGGGGTGCCACGGGTATTTCCCTTTTGGTTTCTGAAATAACTTTTATGCCACTTTCGGCTTTGATTATTTTGGTCAATGCTCCCTTTCTATACATGGCGTATAAGGTCATTGGGAAGCAATTCGCCATAAAAGCCTGTATTGCCATTTTAGGACTTGCATTAACCTTGGTGTTGGTCAACTTCCCTGAGGTAACCCAAGACAAGCTTTTGGTAGCGGTTTTTGGCGGATTTTTCCTTGGCGCTGGTATTGGTTTGTCCATTCGGGGGGGCAGTGTTTTGGATGGTACCGAAGTTTTGGCGATTTTCTTGAGTCGCAAATGGGGTGCTAAAATTGGGGATATCATCATTCTCATCAATGTGGTGATTTTCTTGGCGGCCGCCTATTTGTTGTCCATTGAGGCGGCTCTGTATTCCATGCTTACCTATTTGGCCGCTTCCAAAACCTTGGATTTTGTGGTGGAAGGTATTGAGGAATATACCGGAGTAACCATCATATCCCAAAAAAGCGAAGACATACGCAAAATGGTCATTGAAAAAATGGGGAGGGGCCTAACGATTTATCCTGCCCGAGGAGGGTACGGTAAAAACGGGAGCCAGCAAGAGTACGAGGTCATCTACACCGTAATTACCCGCCTTGAGATTCGAAAATTACATCTGGAAATCGACCATATTGACCCTAATGCCTTTGTGGTAATGAACAGCATAAACGACACCCGCGGTGGAATGGTAAAGAAAAGATTGCTTAAACATTAACTCACCCTTTCAATCGACTACATTTTCAGGTTTTTTAAAACAGAGATAATACTCAGTTAAGCCATTCCCTTTTGCAAATTTCAACCTTTAAGGAATCCTAAAAAACACCAAGAAAATGAAAAAAAATACGCTTAAGGTGTTTGCAGCTTCCATGCTGTTCACCCTAGCTTCCTGTGACCTTATTGACGATGCCATTGGCGGAATCAACAAAAAAGAATTGAAGTATATCGACGAGTATGTTATTCCGGATGGAACAATGTATGAAGGCACTCTGGTAGGAGGACTTTCTTCCATTGACTATGCTGAAGACATCTGGTACTTGATTGCCGATGACCCAGCCGATGCTCGCTTTTACAAAGCCAATATTCAATATGATGAAAATGGCTTTTCAGGATTGGATTTAACCAAAGTGGTAAAGTTGCAAGATGCTAACGGACAGGCTTTTGCTCCGGGCACAGTAGACCCTGAAGCCATTCGTTTTGCTAACGGAAAAGTAGTCTGGACTAGTGAAGGAAACATTAATAATGGAGTAAATCCTTTTGTTCGAACGGCTACTTTTGGCGGAATGTATTTGGAAGAAGCGAATCTTCCATCGCGATATGCGGTATCTGCCGACGAAACCAAAGGGCCACGTCAGAATGGAACCTTTGAGGGAATAAGCCTAAGCTATGACGCATCAGGGTACTGGGTAACCATGGAATTGCCGCTGCGTCAAGATGGCCCTGCTCCTACAACCCAAGACACAGATTCACCCGTTCGTATCGCATACATCGATGCAGCTTCCAATACTTTCGGAAAAGAGTTTGCGTATGAATTGGACCCAGTTGTGCGACCGGCTGCTAACGGTTCAACTTTCGAATTGAACGGTGTAGTTGAACTATTGCAATACGACGACTATAAATTCTTGTTTTTGGAGCGTTCTTTCTCCACTGGATATGATGATGGCGGAAACAATGTGAAAATTTATGACGTGGATATTTCCAATGCCACAGACATTAGCGGTATGGATGCTTTGGTTGGCGCGGAATACACACCGGCTACGAAAACCTTGCTCTTTGACTTTGAAGACATTCGAGATCAACTGACCGACGGCGTAGTCGATAATATTGAAGGAATTGCCTTCGGACCGGATTTCGCCAACGGAAACAAGTCCGTGGTTTTGGTTGCTGACAATAATTTTAGTGCTTTTGGTCCACAACTAAATCAATTTGTGCTTTTCGAATTGTTGGACTAAAATCTATACCTCAACAACGGCCCATTCTTTTCCAAGGATGGGCTTTTTTGCGTTCATTACCTTTAGGTAAGGTTTTAGCACTTTATACTACCAATGATTAAAATCAGTTTTGAACCGTAATTCAAAGTGTATTTTTGACTAAATCATTGGGAAATGAACGTAATGACAAAAGAAGAACAGGTTTTGGATGTCATCCATCAAAGCATGCAGCATGCAATGGATTACCCAACGTATCGAAGTTTGGTTCATGATTTGGCATCGAATGGTGCAACTACTGGACCGGAACAAACGGATTCCTTGATTCAATATACGGTCTTGAACGACAAGCGCATGGCACGCTGGGATAAAACCTTGAAGTTTGAGGAGAAGGCACTAACTGATATTGAAAACTACGAGGTGGAAACCACGTTTTTGGTTTTGACCGAAAGTTGGTGTGGAGATGCTTCGCCTAGTTTGCCAGTGCTCAACAGAATAGCAGAGACAAGCCGGAATATTTCTTTGAAAATTGTACTTAGGGACGAGAATCCTGAATTGATGGACTTGTTTTTAACGGGCGAGAGCCGTTCCATTCCCAAATTAATAGTACTTCAAAAAGATTAGGTGGTTGGCGATTTGGGACCGTGGTCTGTGAAGGCTACCTCGATGGTGGATGCATTCAAAAGAGAACATGTCAAACTAACACCTGAATTCAAACAGGACCTTCAAGTTTGGTATAACAAAGACAAGGGACAAGATATCTTCTCGGATATTCTCAGCCTACTTGGGTTGAAATAAGTAGGTAATGGTTCCAATCTGTGAAGCTTTGGAATCTGGATTGAAACGGGCTTTTAATGCGTAGGTAATCGCATTGTCAATTAAGCAATAGTTGTTGGTACCTGGACTGGTCTCGTTAAATGTGGCTTCCGTCACGTAGCCATCACGGCCTACTTTGATATTGATAACCACTTTGCCACCTTCAATACAGGTATAAATGGGTGGGGGTAAAGAATAAGCATTTCTATCTACCAAAGAATACGAAATGGAAGTTCGTTTATCCTTCAGGTTGTTGGTGAAGGTTTCTTTTTGCTCTTCCCGCTCACTGAGTTGTTGCTTCTTCTTATCTCGTTCTTCCGCCAACTTCTTAAGATTGTCCGCAAATTGACCATCAGCTGCGTATTCGCCTGTCTCGCTAGAAAGCGCTCGCTCTTCCATGAGTTCTTCCAAGGTTTTTAGCGGTTCTGGATTTCCTACGGAAGGTTTGGCCGTTTCATTAAAAGCCATGTGGCTTTTGATGGGGTCGTTGTTGGCTAATTCTTCCAATCGTTGCTCCTCTTGCTCCAGAAGTTCTTCAATATCTTCATCCGCCAAACTCATTTCAATCACGTACTCTTCCTCTTGCGTACCTCCCAAATGGATGTTGTACAAAAGCAGCACCACAATGCTTAAGGAAAACACTGTAATCAGCAATGAAAGTTGTTGACGGTTAAGATTCATGGTGCTATAATAACCTCGATTTCTCTAAATTATTTTATTTCAATAACAATACCCAAGCCTATTTTTTGGCTCATTTTAACCTGATTTTACCAGCCTTTGCTGAAAAACTTCAGGGGTTACAGCATTATCTACGTGAAAATCACCTATTCCAGTTCTTCGTAAAGCGGATAAATGACCTCCGGAATCAAGGGCTTTGCCAAAGTCATCTGCAAGCGTACGAATATAGGTGCCTTTGCTGCAAACTACCCTAAAATGTACCTCTGGCATTTGTATCCCAGTAATTTCAAAGGTTTCGATATGAATGTTTCTGGATTTTACCTCTACGGATTTCCCTTCACGTGCTAGCTCGTACAACCGTTTTCCATCCTTTTTGAGGGCAGAAAACATCGGTGGGGTTTGGGTCACATCTCCAAGAAACTGTTGGGTAGTCTCTAAAAGCAGCGGTTCCGTAATGTGTTTTGTGGGATATTTTTGGTCCACTTCAGTTTCCAAATCAAAAGAAGGGGTGGTACCACCCAACGTTATGGTGCCTGTATATTCTTTTTTTTGTCCCTGCAATTCAGGAATCTTTTTGGTGAATTTTCCAGTGCAAATCAACAAAAGTCCGGTGGCCAAAGGATCTAAAGTACCGGCATGCCCAATCTTGATTTTTTTTAAATCAAACTGTTTACGAATGGCCCATTTCAACTTGTTGACCGCCTGAAAAGAGCTCCATTCCAATGGCTTGTCAATTAGAAGGATTTGTCCCTCGAGAAAGTCTTGAGCAGTTTTCATGATACTGAAACGGTATGCAAATTAACCGAAAACACTCCAAGCTATGGCAATCAAGCCCACAATAAGGCAATAGATGGCAAAATAGGTAAGCTTACTTTGACGGACAAGTTTAATCATCCAGGTACAAGCAGCGAGTCCTGCAACAAAGGCAGCAGCAAAACCTGCGCCCATGGCAATGGCTTGGTCGCCTACGAAGTTCACATCACCACTCAAAAGGTCTTTGGCCATTTTCCCCAATATCAGCGGAACGACCATTAAGAAAGAGAATCGTGCTGATTTTGTTTTATCCACACCCAAAAGCACTGCTGCGGATATCGTAGCGCCACTTCGCGATATTCCGGGAAGAATGGCTACCGCTTGTGCCACGCCAATTACAAAGGCACTGCGGAAGGATACATTTTTATTCGTAGTTTTTGCCATATCTGCTAAATACAAAAGAATGGCGGTTATGACCAACATGATACCAACAATGATAATGGCCCCATCAAAAAACACTTCAAGAAAGTCTTCCAAGAACAAGCCGACCATTGCGGCAGGAATCATTGAAATGATAATTTTTAAAGAAAACTGGGTTTCCTCATTCCATTTGAATTGGAACAAACCTTTCAAAATCTCAGCAACATCCTTTCGGAATACCACCAACGTACTCAACGCCGTGGCAAAGTGAAGTACTACGGTAAAAAGCAAGCTTTCTTCGGGTAGGGAATCCGCACCAAGAATGGCTTTGCCCAATTCCAAATGTCCGCTAGAGGAGACGGGTAAAAATTCCGTAAGACCTTGAATGATGCCAAGGATGATGGCGTCTATAATCTCCAAGTCTAAGATTT
>CALBPG010000130.1 GCA_937899065.1 uncultured Allomuricauda sp. | reverse complement strand
AAACTCCAAATAGCGATTATGGACCAGACCGAATCGTTCTTTGCCCGTGATGTGTTTATGAAACTTGAATCCTGGGTTGATGATATGCAGAAACGAAAAGGGATTGAATTCCAAAACCGCTTGCAATTCCTCAGCCCCGTACTCCTCGTAGGAACGGGATACTACGAAAGGAGCCTTGTCCTTGGTGGGGCGAATGGCACGAAACGGTTGGATAATGGCCATTTGTGTTTAGCTAAATTGTTTTGAAACCTTTTCAGCTTTTCTGGATTCGGTATAGTCGTAAAATCCTTCTCCTGATTTCACGCCTAATTTACCGGCCATGACCATGTTAACCAAAAGAGGACAGGGCGCGTATTTTGGATTTTTGAAACCGTCATACATCACGTTCAAAATGGAAAGACAAACATCCAAACCAATAAAATCCGCAAGCTGTAAAGGACCCATAGGGTGTGCCATTCCCAACTTCATTACTGTATCAATTTCGTGCACACCGGCCACACCATTGTAAAGCGTTTCTATCGCTTCGTTGAGCATGGGCATCAAAATACGATTGGCGACGAATCCAGGATAATCATTGACCTCTGTAGGGGTCTTTCCAAGCTTTTTAGAAAGCTCCATAATGGTTTGGGTCACTTCATCTGAGGTACTGTACCCTCGTATGATTTCAACCAATTTCATGATGGGGACAGGATTCATAAAGTGCATCCCAATGACCTTGTCCGGACGTTTGGTGACAGCGCCAATTTGGGTAATGGAAATGGAAGAGGTGTTCGTGGCCAAAATAGTTTGGACATCACAAACGCTATCCAACTCTTTGAAAATCTTTAGTTTGATATCGAGATTTTCAGTGGCAGCCTCTACTACCAAATCGACCGCTTTAACTCCTTCAGCTAGGTTGGTGTGGGTATGGATGTGCGCTAGGGTTTGATTTTTTTCAGCTTCGCCAATCTTTTCTTTAGCGACCATCCTATCCAGATTTTTAGTAATCGTGGCCAAGCCTTTTTCCAATGATGGCTGTGAGATATCAACCAAATTGACCTTAAAACCACTTTGTGCAAACACATGTGCGATTCCATTGCCCATGGTTCCCGCACCAATTACGGCTATCGTATTCATAGCATATTACTTTTTAAAACATTCAATGATTTGCAAGGCTACTTTTAAAGCGTTGGTACCTTGTGCTAAGCTCACCACAGGGGTGGTATTGTTTTGGATGGCATCCGCAAAGGTTTCCAATTCATCCAGTATAGCGTTGTTAGGGTGGATGTCTGGATTCTCGAAATAGATTTGCTTTCGTTCCCCCTCGGCATTTTGAAGCACCATGTCAAATTCTCCAGGAGTTTCTGGTGCATCTTTCATTTTGACCACTTCTACCAGCTTCTCCAAAAAGTCCACGGAGATATAGGCATCCTTTTGAAAGAACCGGGATTTCCGCATGTTCTTCAGAGAAATTCGGCTAGCCGTTAAATTGGCTACACATCCGTTTTCAAACTCAATTCGAGCATTGGCGATATCGGGCGATTTGCTAATGACCGAAACACCGCTGGCATTGATTTGTTTTACAGGTGAATTCACCACACTGAGAATGACATCAATGTCATGAATCATCAAATCCAATACCACAGGTACATCCGTTCCTCTAGGGTTGAACTCTGCCAACCGATGGGTTTCGATAAACATGGGGTTCTCTACCTTGTTCTTTACCGAAATAAAAGCAGGATTGAAGCGCTCAACGTGCCCCACCTGTCCTTTAACACCCCTTTCCTTAGCCAATTTTATGATGTTTTCAGCTTCTTCCAAGGTGTTGGTGATGGGCTTTTCAATAAAAATGTGCTTTCCCTTTTCGATAGCCTTTACCGCGCAATCATGATGGGAGAGGGTAGGGGTTACAATGTCAACTACATCCACTTCATCCATCAAAACATTCATGTTTTCAAAGTAGGTATATCCGAATTCGTCGGCTACCTTTTTGGCATTGATTTCGTCGGGGTCATAAAATCCTATAAGTTGGTATTTATCGGATTCATTCAGAAGTCGAAGATGGATTTTTCCCAAATGTCCTGCACCTAGGACACCTACTTTTAGCATGTTTTTCGGTTTTGCTCAAAAATACGGATATGCCCTCAGTAAACCATAAAAATGAGCCGTTGCCCAATGCTATTCGTGCAAATCTATTTAAATTCGAAAACCAGACCACTAGCATGAAAGATACGTTCAAACATCAGGGCAAACGAAACCAACTTGTCGAAGTGCTTCAAAAAAAAGGCATTGCAGACGAAAAGGTGTTACAGGCCATTCAAAAAGTACCCCGCCACCTGTTTTTGGATAGTGGTTTTGAAGACCATGCTTATCAAGACAAGGCTTTTCCCATTGGAGCCAGTCAAACTATTTCCCAACCGTATACCGTAGCTTTCCAAACCGAGCTTTTACAAGTACAATCCAATCACACCATTTTGGAAATCGGAACGGGAAGCGGCTATCAAACCGCAGTGCTTTTGGAGCTAGGAGTAAAAGTCTATAGCATTGAACGGCAACAAGAGTTGTTTAAAAAGACAAAACTACTACTGGGGCGTATGAATTACCGACCCAAGAAATTGATTTTTGGTGATGGATACAAGGGACTTCCTGAAGTAGCTCCTTTTGATGGTATCATCGTAACCGCTGGGGCGCCTTCCGTGCCAAAACCGTTACTCTCCCAGTTGAAAGTGGGTGGAAGGTTGGTTATTCCCGTTGGGACCGATGAACAAATCATGACTTTGTTTTATCGGAAAAGCGAAAGGGAATTCGAAAAGCAAGAATTAGGCAATTTCCGTTTTGTACCCATGTTGGAAAACAAAAACTAGTTATTGAAGTTTTTTTTGATGCGGGATAGATTTCTTTTGTTGTCCCGGTCTTTAAGGGTTTCCCTTTTGTCGTAAAGCTTCTTACCGCGTGCTAAGGCAATATTCACTTTGGCCAAACCCCTGTCGTTGATAAAAACTCTCAAGGGCACTATGGTCAAGCCGGAAGTGGTTACCTCTTTCTTGAGTTTTTTAAGCTCTTGTCTGTTTAGCAGAAGCTTACGTTCTGCTTTGGGTTTGTGGTTATAGTGGCCACCATAGCTGTATTCGTCTACTTGCATGTTGATGATGAACAGCTCATCCGCATCATTGAATTCGCAAAAACTTTGGGATATGGACGCCTTGCCCAGCCGAATGGATTTGATTTCCGTTCCGGAAAGAACAATCCCAGCCGTATAGGTATCCAACAACTCGTAGTCGAATCGGGCCCGTTTATTTTTTATGTTGATATTTTGTTGCATTCAGGACAAAATTAAAACGCTTTCCTAAGAAATGTGTAATGTTGCGTTGGTTTTTACGATATACTTTTAAAACAATCCCATGAAAGTCATTTTTGCCGCTACTTTGTTTTTGGTAATTACCTCCTGCAAGTTTTCGGAACCTAAACGTGAACTCAATGCTCAGGATATTGTAAACCTTGCCATTGAGGCTAGTGGCGGTGCGGGACATCTGGAAAATCAAATCTCATTTGATTTTCGCAATAGGAGCTACAAGGGATATAAGTCGAAAAACCAGCGCATCATGGAGCGGTTTCAAGTTTTGGACTCACTAGAAATCTTGGACCGAAAGATAAATCAGTCTTTTGAACGTTTCGTGAATGATAGTTTGATTGTGCTACCAGATTCCGTGGCCAATCGATATGCAAACTCGGTCAATTCGGTGCACTATTTTGCTCGTCTGCCTTTTGGGTTGAACGACGCAGCAGTCAAAAAATCTGTATTGGGCCAGGAAGAAATTA
>CALBPG010000129.1 GCA_937899065.1 uncultured Allomuricauda sp. | reverse complement strand
TGCAAAGGCTGGGACTTAACAGGTGTTGGAATCGGTTCATCCCAAGGGTGTAATCCATCTTCTTGGTCACCAAACCAAGAGTGCTTCACATGTTCGCTGACCTTCATGTGGTCAAACTCATGCCAATTCTCTCCATCGAAGAAACCACTTGGACTAATTAAAGCCATGTTTCTACCTTCTATTGTAGGATTATTGTACATGTCTTTGTGCAAGTAGGTTCCGAAAGCCAAGAATTTCTCAACTCCTTTACCAAACTTGTCCAAACCAAACTCTAGTCCAGCTCTAATATAAAGTCCTAAATCACTGTTTTTGTGGGAATCACTTTCTTCCAACCAAGCCAACATATCTTCCCAAGACTTGATTTCCATATACCTTTCAATGGTACAACCCAACCAAACTGGCTCTAACCAATCATTTTTGAATTGGGTCATTATGGCGTAAGCTCTTGTGATATCCTTCAGGGTAGGAGCACACATCACACCGCCAGGAACCATATAGCTGGAGTGTGGCCACTGCCCTCCAAATAGTGCGTACACCTGTACTGGAAGTCCACTTGCGGTTAATCCCGTCTGAAAGGTCTCCCCCACGTAAGCTGACCATCTTTTTACTACTTCTTTGTAAAGCGGTTTGTTCGCAAACTTTTTGTTTGCCATATCCGTAGCGAAGATGGCATAAAACCATCTGGGAATACTTTGAATGGTTTCTGTAGCTTGTCCAATTGCTCTAAGTAATAAAGCATTGGGCGAAAGTTGCGTTCCCCAAGCGGTGTCTAATGCTGAAGAAGCACAATAGAGGTGAGAACCTCCACAAATACCACAGATTCTAGGAGTCACAATCAATCCAGATTGTGGATCTATGCCCGCCAAGATTTTTTCAAACACACGAAACATCGCGGCTTGCGTATGGGCTTTCGTCACTTTTCCTTCCTCGATCTAGACTTTTACATCAACATCTCCCTCTGCACGACCAACGGGAGAAATATTCAATTCTTTAACAGCCATTTTATCTTTTCTAGTTAGTTGTCAATTATTTTGAAGTTTCCATGATTCTTTTGTTGGTAGGAAGTACCTTTTGGAATCCTGCTTCCATATAATAGGCCAATTTGGTTCTACCCGTAGGCACTTCTTTAGGCAAAAAGCCCAAATACTTCATGGTTTTGAAGACACTTCCTTTTTGGAGGTCATTGTGTGGAAATCCGGGTTCGGTGCAACCCAAACAGGGGTGATTGGCTCGTGTTTTACTGGATTGACGGTTCCACAGAATGTTGTTACAGCTGGCGCGTGTCATTGGTCCTCTACAACCTACCTCATAAAAGAGACAGCCACCGCGCGTACCAAATCCGCCATCAACCTTTTGGGCAAAGTTGGTCACGTTCGTACAACCATCTTGCACAAAGTTGGTAAAGAATGTTTTTGGCCTGTGGTATTCATCAATAAGAACATCTCCAATACGTCCTACAGCGATAGCTACCAAAATCTGCGTTATCCAATCTGGGTGTGCAGGACATCCTGGCACATTAATCACCGGAAGTCCACCTTTGGAAACGTAATCTGCTCCGAGGAAACCACCTTTAGCTTTTTTATGGAATTGTAGTCCGGTAGATTCGCTTGGATTCGGTGGCACTGCAGGAATACCTCCCCAAGTAGCACAATCCCCAATAGCGACCACGTAACCCGCCACTTCAGAAAGCTCCTTAATCCAATCCATCATGGGCCGGTCTGCAAAGAAGTTCATGGTTCCCGTACCATTTGGTCCTTGAATTAAAGAACCTTCGTAGACCAGAATATCCATCTGGACCTTTCCATCAAGGATATCCTTTAATAAGTCTTGTACTTGGTCTCCAATTTGAAGACCCGTTGTCGGGTGCCAAAGAATATTGAGTCCAAAATCAGTAATCAACTCAACCACAGTGGGTTCTTCGGCATTTAAGAAAGACATAGTGTTACCACTACAAGCTCCTCCTTGTAACCATAATACATTAGCCATAGTTTATTTAGATTAGTTGTTTGGTGAAATGTGATAATGTTTAAACAAAATTCAATTTTGTTTAATAAATGCTATGTTTTAATTACACAGTTTACCAAAATCTGTTAATTTATTAGTAATATGACAAAATAAGGCGAGAATTAAAAGGCTTCTGATTTATTTAGAATGTATCTAAATGGCTGGTTTTCAACCTCAATTAAAATTGAAATAATAGACCTGACTAAAGTAGTCTTGGTGATGTGCTTTTTATGGAATGATGTCGAACCACAACATTTGCATTTTATGTGATAGGGAGAAGTAAATTGCTAGGTTATTTTCCTACTCAAAAAAATACGCGGCAATATATTTAGGATGCCTTTTGCAAATGCCATGGTACAAAAAGCGCAAGGATAGATTGTTCCTGCCGTTTGTTTGTCAAGAATATGACCATTGATTCTCCTCTAATACCCAGAAACAAGAAAAAGCCACACTTTCGTATGGCTTTCATGAGTATTATGCTCCCCCTCTTGGGCTCCCTTCGACTTCGCTCAGGATAAACTTCTCGCCTAACACCCAAAAACCAAAAAAGCCACACTTTCGTGTAGCTTTCTTATTAATTAATGCTCCCCCTCTTGGGCTCGAACCAAGGACCCTCTGATTAACAGTCAGATGCTCTAACCAACTGAGCTAAGGAGGAAAATCGCATTTAGCGGGTGCAAATATAATAGATTACCCGAAAGGGTACAAGCAAAAAAAATGCTTTTCTATTTAAATAACCATTTATATAAGTCGTTCCCGTTGGCAAACAACAGTAGTCCTATCAACAAAAAGAAACCGACCATTTGGGCGTACTCCAAAAACTTATCGCTAGGCTTGCGTCCTGAAACCATTTCATACAACAAAAACATCACGTGCCCCCCATCCAAAGCAGGAATGGGTAAAATGTTCATAAAGGCCAAAATAATGGAAATAAAGGCCGTAGTCGCCCAAAAAGCAGGCCAGTTCCAAGTATCTGGGAACATGCCTCCAATAGCGCCAAAACCGCCAACACCTTTATAAGCTCCCGTTTCTGGGTTGAATATTTTCTTCATTTGCTTGATGTAGCCGCCTAGAATATCAACACCCTTTTGAATTCCTGCTGGTATGGATTCTAAAAAGGAATATTTCACCGTTTTGAGCTCAAAATAGCCCCGTTCTTGACAGTCCTCATAAGTTAGACCACCTAATTTCAAGCCGAGTTTTCCCTCGGAATTAACCTTGGCTGTTACTTCTTTTACTTCCGAATCTCTTTGTAAACGTATTGCAATCTCCTGCCCTTTATTTTGCTGAAGAATGGATTCTACTTGGTCGTAATAAATAGCTTCTTGCCCATTAATGCTCAAAAACTCATCGTTCTTCTGGAAGTCAGCGTCTTTATTGTGCAATGTCTTCTCTACACCTTCAACCACAAAAGGCTGCCGTGTTCGCAAAAAGCGAACTCTATCTTCATCTTCAACAAGGGTTGCGATAAAATCAACAGGGATGTCTTGTGAGATACGTTGGCCGTTTCTTTCCAAAGTCATGGTATTGCCATTGATCAATTCAATGATAACCCCATTTACGGATTCAATGGGTTTTCCGTCAACTTCCAAAATCTTATCTCCGGTCTGAATACCGAGTTTATCTCCAATTTTAGTTTCCGTTACCCAAATACCATCACGAAGGCTACTCATGGGAATGTACTGTTCTCCGTAGCTATAGGCCATTCCAATATATATAATTACGGCCAAAACAAAGTTTACGGTTACGCCACCCAACATGATAATCAATCGTTGCCAAGCGGGTTTACTCCGAAATTCCCAAGGTTTGGGTTCCTCTTTCATTTGTTCGGTGTCCATGCTTTCGTCTATCATTCCCGAAATTTTCACATAACCTCCTAATGGAAGCCAGCCAATACCGTAAACTGTTTCGCCGATTTTCTTTTTAAATAGGGAAAACTTCACGTCGAAAAAGAGATAGAACTTTTCTACACGGGTCTTGAACAACTTTGCTGGAATAAAATGACCCAATTCATGAAGTATAATTAGCAAGGAAAGACTTAAAAAGAATTGGATGGTCTTAATTAAAATGGGGCTCATCAGCAGTCGTCTGTTAAACCCACAAATGTAATCTTTTACCCTTGCATACCAAATTCCCCAATATTCACGGATTTTCTTTTAAGAAAGTTTTAGGAACAAAACGGGCGTACCTTTTTGAACATCTAGGCAACGCCCCGTAATTTTGCAATTATGCGAGCTTTCTTTGCGAAATACAAGTTCTTTGCCGTCGTACTTTTGGTAATCTCAGCCATTGTGATAAGCTTATTCTACAATGCCTTGAATCCGGAAGAACGACTTCCTGTGTACCAACCTTCGATGGTGAGTCAAGAACTTGTAGACAGTGCGCTTCATTACAAGAAAAAGTATCACACCATAGCAGATTTTGAACTCGTCAATCAAAATGGCAAAACCATAACACAACAAGATTATAAGGATAAGATTTACGTTGCGGACTTTTTCTTCACCACCTGTTTGACCATATGCCCTATAATGACCAAGAACATGGCCGCCGTACAGGAGGAAATTGCCTCCTATCCGGATGTAATGCTGCTTTCCCACTCTGTTACCCCACAAATCGATACAGTGGCCCAACTACGGCGTTACGCTGATGAAAAAGGGGTATTGGATGAAAAATGGAATTTAGTTACGGGCGACAAAGCACAGATTTATGAGTTGGCCCGAAAATCCTATCTCGCGGTAAAAACAGATGGGAATGGGGGTGAATTCGATATGGTTCATACTGAAAACTTCATTTTGGTTGACAAAGAGCGACGTATTCGAGGCTATTACGACGGAACCAATATTGAGGAAATGGAAAAGCTACTTTCCGATATTGCAATACTCCGCAATAGCTATGACAACCCTTGAAACCCTTGTTTTTTGAAAATATGCATAAGCTTCCCCTAGTTTTTCCCTACTTTTGATTACTTAAACTCATTCTAAATAATTTGGTGAAATCCGTTATCGATTTAAAACTTGGTGAAAGAGGAATCATTCATGATTTTGAAGATGATGCACTACCCATCAAGTTGCTTGAGTTGGGCTGTTTACAGGGAGGCTGGGTCGAAATGGTTCAGATTGCGCCGTTGAAAGACCCCATTTACATCAATTTGAATGGGAGCCATATTTCGATAAGAAGGTCTTTGGCCCAAAAAATTCCAATTTCGATTGCCCAAGCACAGACCCCAAATGAGTAAGAGCATCAATGTAGCCCTTATCGGGAATCCCAACACGGGTAAAACCTCCATTTTCAATCAACTCACTGGATTGAAACAAAAGGTTGGGAACTATCCTGGAATCACTGTTGAAAAAAAGCAAGGGATTTGTAAACTTCCCCGGGGTACCAAAGCCCATATTATTGATTTGCCTGGCACCTACAGTTTGAATACCACCTCACTTGACGAAAGTGTTGTAGTGGAATTGTTGCTGAACAAAAACGATAAGGACTTTCCAGATGTAGCTGTAGTGATTACAGATGTAGAGAACTTGAAAAGGAACCTGCTGCTCTTCACCCAAATCAAAGATTTGCGAATTCCAACGATATTGGTAATCAACATGGCGGACCGAATGCAACGAAAAGGCATTTCGTTGGACATCGAAACCATGGAACAAATGCTGGACACCAAAATTGCTTTGGTCAGCACGAGAAAGAACACCGGAATTGATATCCTAAAACAACTTATCCTAGATTATAGACATCTTTCCAGCACGCCCAATACCGATGTCTCCCGAATTTCAGAAAACTACTTTGCAAGACTCCAGAAAGTTTTTCCAAAAGAAAACTTATATAAACTTTGGCTGGTTATTACCCAAGATGTCAATTTTATGCGCATCGAAAAACAACGCATAAAAGATGCCACTAATTTCTCCACCAAATCCAATACTGAGCTGAAGCGATTGCAACATCGTGAAACTGTGTTGCGCTACCAGTTCATTAATCAGGTTCTCCAAAAGACATACCAAGTGGATTTGAAAACCGCTAAAGGTTTTCAAGGTAGACTAGATCGTATTCTCACGCACAAGGTTTGGGGCTATCTTATCTTTTTTGGTATCCTATTATTGATTTTCCAAGCCATTTTTGATTGGAGCACCTACCCTAGTGACTTTATAGACGAACAATTCTCCGCTTTAAGCGAGTTTATAAAAAATACGCTTCCGTCAGGTATTTTTACCAGCCTTTTGGCTGAAGGGATTATTGCAGGTATCGGCGGCATTGTGGTATTTATACCGCCCATTGCTTTCTTGTTCTTTTTCATTTCCATTTTGGAGGAGTCGGGATACATGAGTCGTGTGGTATTTTTGATGGATAAGCTCATGAGACCTTTTGGTTTGAGTGGTAAAAGTGTGGTCCCTCTAATTTCAGGAACGGCCTGTGCCATTCCCGCCGTAATGGCCACCCGTACCATTGAAAATTGGAAGGAACGTCTTATTACCATCCTTGTGGTGCCTTTTACGACCTGTTCGGCCCGTTTACCAGTCTATCTGATTCTAATCGCCCTTGTTATTCCAAAAGAGCGTTTTTTCGGTTTGAATTATCAAGCCCTGACGCTTTTCCTTTTATATGTGTTGGGTTTTGCGATGTCTATCTTATCTGCTTTTGTTTTGAACAAGATTTTGAAGGTTCGCAATCGTTCGGTGTTTATGATTGAAATGCCCATCTACCGGCTACCCCTTCTCAAAAACGTAGGATACACCGTCTTGGAAAAAACCAAAAGCTTCGTGCTTGGCGCCGGAAAAATCATTCTAGCGATTTCCATCATTCTATGGTTTTTGGGCTCCAATGGATTCTCAAAAGATTTTGACAATGCTGAGACCATCGTAAATGAGCGAATAGAAAAACAAGGACTCACCCCATACAGCGAGAACTACATCCAAAATAATATTGCTGCCTACCTGAAAACCACAAAAATCAGTGTGTTTGACCAAACCAATGCGATAGGATTGAAATCAGTGCAAGATTCAGTTAGTGTAATGCGAAACATTCTAAAGGAAAGTGCCCGAGAACAGGAAATAGCTAGTTATAAGTTGGAACACTCTTATATAGGCTATTTAGGAAAAGGTATTGAACCCTTGGTGAAACCCTTGGGCTATGACTGGAAAATCGGTATTGCCGTGCTTACTTCATTTGCTGCACGCGAAGTTTTTGTGGGTACCCTGGCCACTATATATAGTGTTGGCAATGACCAAGAAGAGACCATAAAAAGTAGAATGGCAGCTGAATTGGACGAATCCGGAAAAAAACCCTTGTTCAATCTAGCCACCGGTATCTCATTGATGTTATTTTATGCCTTTGCCATGCAATGTGCTAGTACGTTGGCCATCGTCAAAAGAGAAACAAACTCATGGAAATGGCCCTTACTGCAACTGGTGTTTATGGGCTCTTTTGCGTATCTTGCTGCTTTAGTAGCGTATCAAATCTTGAAGTAATGGACTTTCTGCAAAACATATTGGCCTATTTTGTACTAAGCCTTGCTATTGGGTATTTGATGTACAAATTTATTTTGCCCAAATCACTGCTTCGCCCTAAAAAAGCAAAGTCTGATAAGGCTTGTGGTAGTCAAGACTGCGGTTGCCACTAAAAGGATTTCCTTCTTTTTAAATTCAAATTCAATTTTTTTCGGGTTAGCTTGTAACGCTTTCCCATTTTCCGACTATACATCTATAAAGACAGCTAACACAAACATTGGAAAACCAATCGGATGAAATATTGATGCAGCAGGTCGCCCAAGGAAACTTGGACATTTTGACCATACTGTTTGACAGGCACCATAAACATGTGTACAATTTTTTATACAAGATGAGTCGCGATAAAATGCTTAGCGAAGATTTGACCCAGGAAGTGTTCCTGAAATTGATACGGCACCGTACCACTTACAAAAACGGAAGTTTCGTTTCCTGGTTGTTCACCATCGCAAGAAATAGTCTGAAAACACATTTTTCAAGACAACATAAGCATCACGCTGACATTGATGAAGTACACACCCATTTAGCAGAAAATGCCAACAACGCCCATGAAGAATATAGTCACCTGCAAAATGCGTTGAATCAGTTGAGCCCTGATGAAAGAGAGCTCATCATCTTGAATCGATTCCAAGAAATTAGATACGAAGAGTTGGCGGTAATTGTGGGTAGCACTCCTGGTGCTGTTAAAACCAAAGTCTGCCGCGTATTAAAGAAGTTGAAAACAATTTATTTAGAAAGTATTTGACCATGACGAAAGATAGTTTTAGTGAGCATATTCCAGAATATTTGGATGGCATGCTCTCCCCCGAAAAACGAAACGAATTTGAAGCATATCTAAAAACTTGTTCTGACTGCGAAAAGGAACTAGAAGAAATGCGAATTCTATTCGGTGCCATAGCGGCAGAAAAAGTTGAAGTTCCCAGTGGTAATTTAAAGAGTGCTTTTCTCAAAGATTTGGAGGAAGCCAAGGCAGAAGTGGTAAAAGTTGTTCCATTAGCTCAGAAAAAGGAAAAATCCAATTGGGCTTCCAACCTGTTAAAAGTAGCAGCAAGCGTTGCGATATTGGTAGCCTCCTTTCAAATGGGTGGATTCTTTGAGAAAGAGAAGTCAAATCAAAGCCTGGAAATGTTGCAGAACGAAAGCTTGGTAATGAAACAACAAGTGATGCTCTCCTTGATGGAAAATCAGTCGGCAAGCAAGCGGATTCAAGGAGTGAATTACATTGAAGAAATTCCAAATCCCGATGAAGCGATTGTAGCTGCCTTGAGTCAGCGGATGCTGAATGATGAGAACGACAACGTTCGTTTGACGGCTTTGGAAGCGTTAGCACGATTCGCGGCAAACGGTAAAGTAAAAGATGTTTTCATCAAAGCTTTGGAAAAAGAGAAAAACCCCAGCATACAGATTCTCATCATTGATATTTTAGTGAGTATCCAAGAAAAAAGAGCCGTAGCTCCTATGCAAAAATTATTAGAACAAGAAGATACACAGCCCTTTATCAAAAAACAGATTCAAACAGGGCTGCCTAAAATCATTTAAAATCAAAAAACGAAAATCATGAAAAATTACAGTCTCCTTTTAGCGCTATTACTTGCCGCTACAATGCACGCCCAAACCGATTATACTCAGTCGCTGGATGGCATCGAATGGGTGAAAATCGAATCCAAAGCAGATATTGTCGTAAAAACAGCTGATGATGACAAGCTGACTATTAAAGCGAGAAAGACCTCATGGAAGTCTGACCGTGCCAAAGGGTTGCGATTGGTTGGCGCAGGCGGAACCGACAACACCGATGTTGGGTTTAGTGTGGTCACCAATGGGAATACCTTAATCGTAAAAAACCTCAGAAAATCAGAAAAAGGAACCATTTACCTTCCCAAAACACAGAACGTATCTGTAAAAAGTACTTGGAACGGAGATATTGAGCTCATGGGCTTCTCTTCTGAACTTGAGGTGGATGCGGAACTAAATGGTAGTATTGAACTTAAAAATATTAATGGTCCGGTGACGGCAAATGCCCTTAACGGAACTATTGAAGTCACTTTTGGTAAAGTTACCCAAGGTTCTCCCATTTCCATTTACACCACCAATGGCGCTGTAGACGTTACCATGCCTGGGGACACGCCTGCCAACTTATCTATGAGTACTGTAAACGGTGAGGTGTATTCCAATTTTGATATCAAGCAAATCAAAAAAGATGGCATGACTACCTACAGTAGCCGAAAAACCAATGCGACGGTGAACGGAGGTGGGGTGGCAATCAAACTAAAGTCCACCAACGGTAGCATTTATCTCAGAAAACTCTAATTCACAATCAAAAAACGAACCGTCATGAAAAACATCTTAGCAATTGCTTTTCTTTTGAGCCTGACCGGTTTTGTCAACGGACAAAAAATCATCGAAAAGACTTTCGCCTACACCAATCAAGAAATTGAAATGGATGTAAAGTTTGCGCGACACATCGAAATCAAAACTTGGGATAAGGCTGAAGTCTACTTCAAAGCTGAAATTGTCGTGGACGAAGACCGATTCATTGACAAATATGAATTGGTTATCGATGAAAAGAAAGATTATCTAAGGATTACCTCAAAACCAGAAGCCATTTTCAAAGCCTTTCAAGAATATGGAAAGAAAACAAGAGATACCCGTTATTGGTATAACAGTGGAGACTTGTGCCGTTTCTTTTACACGCTTTATGTTCCCAAAAACAGTTCGTTTAAAGTGAGCAGTATCAATGGAGATTTGGAGTCTGAAATCATTGAAGGGGATTTTATGGCAGACCTCATCAACGGAAATATTGACATCAAAACCTTCAAGGGGGATTTGGACTTGAGGACCATTAATGGTGAGATTGACTTGGTGGTCAAGAATACCTCTCTTAAAGCCAGCACGATTCACGGAGAAATCTATGCTGATGAAAGCCTAAAACTTAATATTTCGGACCAACATGTTGGACAAAAAGTGAGTGGAAGTTTTGATTCAGCTTCGAGCCGTTTGAATCTCAAAACAATCAATGGGAACATGTACCTGCGCCGTCAAGACACCAGTAGATGATAAGCCAACAATGCCCAACCGAGGACCAAAAGTAGTCCTCCAAGGGGCGTCACCGGTCCCAACCATCGCATTTTTCTCCCTGCACTTGCGCTTAAGACCAAACCATAAATACTGAAAGAAAATAGGAAAACACCAAGGACAAAACACCACGCCATAAGGGTATCCGAAGTTTTCTGAAGAGGAATGGCCCATCCTAAAATTAAAAGAACGAGCGCGTGATACATTTGATATTTTACCCCGGTTTCAAAACTTTGCAATTGTTCCGGGGTAAGTTTCTTTTTCAGAGCGTGTGCGCCAAAAGCGCCAAAACAAACGGCTAGAAGGCCATAAAGTGCTCCAATAAAAGATATATTTTCAGTCAAAATCATGGTCCTATTTTTTCATCTTGCCCAAATCAAGCTATTCATACTAGTAAAAAAGTAGCCTAGTCTTCCAATCTCAACAACTCCTTGTCAATGTCTTGAACCAGTTTTAATGCATGTTCAAGCGTTGGGCGGTATTTGGAATGGAGTAACTCTCTCTTCATTTCGAGTTCCATTCCTAGCATTAACATGAATTTCGCGTCATCCATGAGTTCATAATAGGTTTCTTCCGTAACCATTGACAGCATTTCCATAGTTCCCGTGGAGTCCTTGGCATATTGGTTTACAAACTCAATCTGGTCGAGTAAGGTATTGTCTAAAACTTGTTGGTGCTTTGGTTTAGTTCCTGATTCGTTTTCTAGCAAAAGCAAGTAATGATAATCAAATTCGTATAAACGGCTTACGTCAGTACGTAATTTTTGATTTGATATAATTTCAAGCCCTTGTGATTTTGCTTGTTCAAAAGAAGATTGGTGAAGAACCAACAAAAAGTCACGAAAGTAGAGATACACAATATGGTTGCTGATTCCGGGTTCATAGGGTTTTCGCTCCGCGAAAGCTCTTAAAAGCAAACTATCGGATTTTATGACCGATTCATAACCTCGAATATTGAGGTTGATGTCGACCGTATCTCTTAGAATATCATCTCGGATACCTTCCAAAACTTTGATTTCTCGCAACGTTTTATGGTCACTTTCCTTTTTCGCGTCAAAGTTCAGCGCAATGAGAATACCAAGAACAATCAGTATGATTTCGCCTATGGCGTAAACCAAATAACGCTTAACGTTGCCATTTTTAAGGGTGGAAAATCTAAGTCTATTGAATAATCTCATGATACTTTTAGCGCGTTCTAAATTGGCAAGAAAAAAATGTAATGGAAAATCATTACCCAAACGGTTTGCTAAAAATACACATCAACTTGGGTATCCTTGGTCACGGTGAAAGCGCATTCCTTGAACTTGGGCGGGCCAAAGGCTTTCATTTTGGCTTTGGAAAAGGCTACTTTTTCCTTTGGAATTCCCAACCAATTCGTATCTAGTTCGTTATTGTCATTGGCATCGTGGAATACGGCAATAGCATATTTTCCTTCAGCAACGTCTTCAATTTGAACCACGACTTTGTTTTGGTCTGCTTTTGCGCTTCCAGATTTGTACACGCTATCAAACTTCAAAAACGTCCCTTCCGAATCGTAGACGGCTACTTTAACAGCGCCATCAGATGAAGGCGTATTATGCAAAGACACGGACAAAGTATGTTGTCCCATTACAGAAATGGAAAACCCGAAGAATAGCAATAGAAAAAGCTTCATGGAATATGGTTTCATTAGCTGTAGCATACACCTTGCCAAAGTCACTTTTGCGCTGCAAGCAAAGTCAATTGTTCATCTAAATCAAAATGGACCTTTTGGGTTTTCAGACTGTCGGCAAAATTAAAATATACTTTAAGGGAATCGCTATGAACCAGCTTTATTTTTTGTTGTTGGAGGTCATCTACAAACACATAAACTTTTTCTCCTGTGATGGAATCTTTAAAAACTCCTTTTTCCTTGGAAAGCCATGAAAAACCATGAGAACGTTCCATTTCCGGAATTTTATCTACCCAAACCAAGCTGTCGATAGCTGAGAGCAGAATGGTTTTATAGTAAATCCCAGATAGGATTCTCACTTCTCCATCCTTAACCTTATACCAGTTCTGATAATGTACCACAAAGGCTAAAAGACAAACTAAAAGCGTGAGTACAATCACGAGGTTCCAAAGCCAGTGTCTTTTCTTATTCTTCATTTTCGGATGCATTCCCGTAACGGTCAAACCATGCCAAAGTATGCGCAATTTTCGCAATTAGGTTACTTGGTTTGCTGGCAATCCCGTGGCTTGCCCCTGGAATTTCAACCAATACCGTTTCAATCTTACGCAACTTCAATGCGTGGTACAGCTGCTTCGCTTCACTGGGTGGGGTCCGCAAATCGTTCATTCCCACCATGACCATCGTTGGTGTTTCTATATTACCAACGAGTGAAATCGGTGAAAATTTCCAGTATCCCTCAAAATTCTCCCAAGGTTGCCCGGGGTAACGGTGGTTGGCATAATAGAAGTAATTATCGGCCACAAGTGTTTTGCTAATCCAATTCATTACCGGTTTGGCTACCACGGCCGCCTCAAATCGATTGTTTTTTCCAATCATCCAAGCCGACATAATACCTCCTGCGCTACCGCCTGTCACAAAAAGTTGGTCTTCATGCGCAATACCCATCTTAATACAATGGTCTACTCCATCCATCACATCATTGTAATCCTCACCGGGGTAGTTGTTGTATAGCAGGTTCGCGAATTCTTCACCATAACTAGTGCTTCCTCTAGGATTGGGATAAAACACAACGTAGCCTGCTGCAGCATACAGTTGCATCTCTATTGAAAAACGGTCCCCGTAGTTTAAAATGGGACCACCGTGATTCTCCACCATAAACGGATACTTTTTCTTCGCGTCATAGTTCGGAGGGTACACCACCCAACCTTGAATATCCCTTCCATCGACAGAAGAGTTGTACCACACCTCCTCTACCTTTCCCAAGGTTCGGTAGTCCAGTAAAGAACTACTCAAATCTGTGATTTTTGTAGTTGAGCCTTTTTTTACATCCAAAATGGCCAATTCAGCTGGGTATTCAGGAGTAGATTGTGTAAACGCAATTGTTCCGTTCTTTGACACCGAATAAGAACCACTTGCATACGGTCTTCCCAAAGTTGTTCCACCTACATTGTTTGCTTTTTCGGTCACCTTTCCTGAGAGGGAAATATGGCTGATTTTCCCATTTCCTTTATCGTCATAGTAGATGTATAAACCGCCGCTTTTCGCATCCCATTTGATATTAGAAAGCGTTCGGTCCAAATTGGTAGAAATTTCTCTTTTATTGGAGCCATCGATGGCCATCAATTGTAATTTGCGTCCCTGATGCGCTTGGACCTTGGCCTCAAAACCCAGGTAGGCAATGTACTTGCCGTCGGGGGAAACGGTGGGATTCGAATCTGGTCCATTCCTGTCGGTCAAGGCTTCAATAGCACCGGTCTCCGTTGAAACAGCGTACACTTCGCTATTTCGGAAATCATACTCCCAATTATCACTTCGATTGGCGGAGAAATAGATGTGCTTTCCATCTTTTCCCCAAGAAAGCATCCCGCGATGATGGTAATCGCCAGAGGTGATTTGCCGGACGGCTCCCCCATTGGAAGGCATCACGAAAATGTGATTGAAGCCCGGTTTGATGTATCCCCTTCCGTCTGCTTCGTGATATACTCTATCGGTAATTCTCGGCGCATCGGCCCATTTGGCGCCCTTTGGTTTTTTTGGGATTTTGGCAATTACCGGAGGAGCTTTCGGTACATTCATAGAGAAGGCCAATTGCGTGCCATCCGGAGACCATGTCATGGAACTTGGAGAGTAGGGCAACTGTGTTAGCTTGGCTATTTTTCCTGAGGCTACACAATACATAAAAATCTCAGCCCCTTCGTTCGTGACACTTGAAAAAGCAATTCGGTCGCCTTGCGGAGACCATCTGGCACTGCGTTCGCTAACCTCACGGGTTGTTAACTTTTGATGATTGCTTCCATCCTTCCGCAACAGCCATAGATTTCCGGCGGCACGGTCTTTCATAATATCAAAACCCATTCGGCGATACACAATCCATTCCCCATCCGGAGAAATTTGTGGGTCCGTAGCGTATTGCAGGTCAAAAATATCGAGATACGAAAAGTTGGGTTGTTGTGCCGATATTTCAAAGCATAGGGTCAGCAAAAAACAGCAAAAAAGGGTACGAAGCATGAGTTGAACTTTAATTTTTTTTAAAGGTAGCCCTTCGCACAGATTCTTCAAAACCGATGACTTTTTCCAATATGCGTTATCTTTAAAACATACCAAACCAGAATGTATGTCTGCCAAGAAAAAATTCAATGCTGACCGTATATTGGGGATTTCGGCTATGGTCATCAGTTTGCTTACGTTGGCTATTTTCATTTACCAAACCGACATCATGCGCGTTCAAAGCAAGCTATCAGTTAAACCTCGATTGGATTTTACGACAAACCAAGGGGGCAACGACTCCACTATCGTATTTCAAGAAGTGCTCGAAAACAAGGGCTTGGGGCCAGCCATCATTGATTCCATTTACTTTAAGTTCAAGGGAAAACAGCATGCCCTCAACCCTGAGCAGTTTTTGAAAGAACAACTTCCCAAAATGTTGGAATACGGATACCTTTCACAACACGTAACCTTGGGAAAAGGAACGACTTTATCCCCAGGAGAAGAACGACCCCTATTTACGTATAAACTTCCCGCCTCATATTTAGATAGTATTTTTGACTATTTGGGAACTGATATGGATGGCGTAGACCCTTTTCCAGTGGAAGTCATTTACACTTCCATTTATGAAGATGAGTTTTGGATGGTCTCTAGTGAATCCAGCGAACCGGAAAGTTTGAATTGATGTTCAAAAAATTTCCCTCGGCACATACCATTTTATTGTTAATTTCTGCTTTTGTAGCAGGCTTGACCTGGATTATCCCCTCAGGAAAATACAGTACCCTGGTTTATGAGGCAACCGAAAACGTTTTCCTAAAGGACACCAATGGGCAAGTGGAAAAGCTTGATGCCAGTCAGCAAACTTTGGCGCTTTTGAACGTCAAAATTCCTCTGGAAAGTTTTACCAGTGGTGCCATTTACAAGCCTGTAAGTATTCCGAACACCTATCAGCAACTGACCCCAAGACCGCAAGGTTTTTTTGAGTTCGTACAGGCACCGATGAAAGGCATTATCGAAACTTCGGATATCATTTTTTTAGTGCTGATTATTGGTGGCTTGGTCGGTATTGTGGAAAAATCTGGGGCGTTTAGTGCAGGTATTCATTGGCTTTCCAAAGCACTAATTGGAAAAGAATTCATTCTTATCATAAGCACCACTTTATTGGTAGCTATGGGCGGTACCACTTTTGGTTTTGGAGAAGAAGGCATCGCCTTTTTACCCATACTCATTCCCATTTTTATTGCGGCTAAGTACGATGCTTTGGTAGCCATAGCCTGCGTGTTTTTGGGTTCGCAGGTGGGGGTGATGGCCTCAACCACTAATCCTTTTTCAACAATTTTGGCTTCTGATGCCGCAGGGGTTACTTGGACAACGGGACTGCAAGGGCGCGTGCTGATGTTGGTACTTTGCATTACCATCACCACACTCTTTATTTTGCGATACGCCAAAAAGGTAAAAGCAGACCCCAGTAATTCCTTTATTTTCGACCAAAGAGAGCATATCAATGCCTTGTTTAAGGTTCCAGGCGTCTCTTCTGTTCCCAAATTAGACACTAAGCTTAAACTGGTTCTTTTGATATTTATGCTGTGCTTTGTGCTGATGATTTCTGGAGTGATTTTTTGGGAATGGTGGTTCGTGGAAATGACAACGGTGTTCCTTTTTGGAGCCATCCTTATCGGTCTAATGATCCGAATGAAAGAAACCCAGTTCATCCATTCATTTATGAAAGGTGCAGGAGAACTTTTGGCGGTGGCCTTCATTATTGGTATCGCGAGGGGTATTTCCATTTTAATGACGGATGGCCTAATCAGTGATACGATTTTGTATGAAGCAGGAAGTTTTACGGGTGGTATGGGCAAAACCCTTTTTATCAATGTGTTGTTCTTTGTTTACAATCTTATTTGCTTTTTTGTCTCCTCTACTTCTGGAACGGCTGTACTTACCATTCCTATATTGGCGCCTTTAGCCGATACGGTCAATATTAGCCGTGAAGTTATCGTCAATGCGTTTCAATTTGGGCATGGCCTATTTAATCTTATCAATCCCACGGGGTTGATTTTGGCATTTTTGGGAGTAGCCCAAATCGGTTTCGACCGCTTCCTAAAGTTTGTTTGGCCCTTGTTGGTGATACTCGCATTGGTCATTATGCTTTTCCTAACTATATCCGTTTTGTAAATCCCTCATGCTCTCCTTCTTTCGCAATATTCGCCAAAACCTAATCGAGGAAAAACACTTCACGAAATATGCGTTGTATGCCCTGGGCGAAATCCTATTGGTGGTCATTGGTATTTTAATAGCGCTTCAAATAGACAACTATGCTGAAGTACAAAAAGAGCGTGAAAAGGAATTGATTCTACTTTCCAATCTTTCCAAAGAAGTAGATTTAGATATCCAACAAATCGAAAATAACACTCGTTTTTCACAGGAAAGATTGCAACGCTTGGATAGCTTGGTGGACACATTGAACCAACCAGACAGTATTGACAAGAAAGCATTTGTGCTTAAATCCTTTGAGTTTGTAGTCGACCAATATTTCAAAAGCAATAGCGGAATTTTTGATGAGGCGATTTCCTCTGGAAAAATGAGCTACGTCCAAAACGAGCCATTGCGGCAGTCCATTTTCAATTATTATCGCAATGCGAAAGAAACGTATACAGACCAAGCTACTAAGTTGATTACCGATGAATTTATTACTCCACTAATTGTTGAGAATTTATACCTCAATCAAGAAGGATTTGCGATGTTGGATATGGATGTGTCCGGCTATGCCGATATTGAATCCATTGACTTTGAAAAACTAACCCAAAACCGTGACTTTTGGCGGATGGTTATACTCAAATTTGGAGGGAATCGCGAGCAAATACTCCGTTGGGAAATCATCAAAGAGAGAGCCGAAATATTGAAACAGGAAATTGACAACGAACTAGAAAGACTACAATGAGCAAGTTTTTTCAACGATATGAAAAACGAGGGGATGAACTTTTTGAGAATATTCAAAACAGAACCAAATAGACAAGCATGGATTTCACAGGGAAAAATGTTTTGATAACAGGAGCCTCAAGAGGTATTGGAAAAGCTACTGCACTGGCATTTGCAGAGAAGGGTGCTCATGTAGGGTTGAATTTTAGAAGCAATACTCTGGAAGCGGAAAGAACCTTGGCCTGTTTACCTGGAGAAGGACATCAATTGTTCCCAAAAGACCTCAGTAAAGCGGATAATTGCAAAGCGGTGGTGAATGAGTTCTTATCGGTTTACGGCACTTTGGAAATTTTGGTCAACAATGCTGGCATTTCCATCTTCCATGAAATCGATTCGGTGGATTTTGAAACCTGGACCCAAGCTTGGGAAGCTACCTTTCAAACGAACTTATTTGCTGTAGCCAATATGAGTTTTTGGGCCGCTCAAACCATGATGCAAAAAGGAGGTGGCCGTATCGTGAATGTTTCGTCTCGGGGTGCGTTTCGTGGCGAACCCACTAAACCGGCTTACGGGGCAAGCAAGGCGGCTTTGAATGCCATGAGTCAGTCTTTGGCGAAAAAATTGGCGCCACACGGAATTTATGTCGGGGTAGTCGCGCCGGGGTTTACCGAAACCGAAATGGCGGCCAAGACCTTGACTCCCATAGAGCGTGAGAATCTGCTTCGAGAATCGCCTTTTCAACGCATGGCACAACCCAAAGAAGTGGCGCATGCTATTCTATTTTTAGCTTCCGATGGCGCGGAATATTCGTCAGGAACCATCATCGATGTGAATGGGGCTTCGTATCTTCGGAGCTGATGAAAGCCGCAACCGTAGCACAACTCAAAAAAGAATTGCAATTCCGTGATACGGAAGAATTGTTAGAACTCTGTCTTCGGCTTTCCAAATTCAAAAAGGAAAACAAAGAGTTGTTGACCTACCTCCTGTTTGAGGCCCATAACGAAGAGGGATACATACAAACCGTACAGGAAGAATTGGACGAAATGTTTTCCGAAATCAATACCAACAGCTACTTCTACATCAAAAAAAGTGTTCGAAAAATCCTGCGAACGCTACGAAAATACATTCGCTATTCTGGTAAAAAGGAAACCGAAGTGGAGCTACTTCTTTATTTCTGTCAAAAACTACAAGATTTTGAACCTTCTATTTATCGGAACACCACACTAGTTAATCTATACGAACGTCAAATTGCGAGTATTCAAAAGAAGATTACCCTCTTGCACGAGGATTTACAACACGACTACTCGGTACTATTGGAAGAACTTACCTAAAAGTAAAAAGAGACCCGAAGGTCTCCTTTCATTTTGAGTTAGTCTAGTATATTTTAAGCTGCTTTTTTTAAGGCTTTCTTCGCCGCATTGGCCTTTTTTGCAGCAGCTTCGGCTTTTAGTCTTGTCACTTTGACCACTTTTACAGCCTTTTTTAGTTCCTTCTTTTTGGCCTTTTTCTTTTTCAACGCACGCAGTTTAGCCAGCGTTTTTTTAACTGCTTTTTCCTTCGCTTTCAAGTTCTTCTTTGCCTTTTTAAGGGCTTTTTTCAATTTACTTTTCTTTGCCATTTTTGATTTACAATGTTAATTTAATGTTATGCAAAGATAAATTAAAAGTAAACAAATATTTCTTTTGACGATATAAATTATCCCAAACCAACGTCCAAGGTCATCATAATGATGAAACCTCCAATAAAGCCCAAAGTGGCAATATCGGTGTATTTATCCCGCTGCGTCTCAGGAATTACTTCCTCCACTACAACAAAAATCATGGCCCCAGCGGCAAAAGACAAAGCATAAGGCAATAGTGGCTCAAACGTAAGGACCGCCCATGCACCAAGCACCCCAGCAATAGGTTCAACAATGGCTGAAGCTTGCCCGTAAACCCAACTTTTCCATCTACTCAAACCATGCCTGCGCAGCGGCATAGCCACTGCAAAACCTTCTGGAAAGTTCTGTAAACCAATCCCCAAGGCAAGTGCTACGGCACCCCCTATACTCGCACCTTCAAAACCTGCTGCTACTCCGCCAAACAAAACTCCTACGGCAAGTCCTTCGGGAATGTTGTGCAAGGTTATCGCCAAAGTCAACAAAGTGGTTCTCCGCCATGGCGTTTTGACTCCTTCTGCCTCTTCTTCTCTAAAGTTGATATGTAAGTGGGGTAGTATTTTGTCCAACCCAAAAATAAAAGCGGCACCCAACAAAAAACCCACGGCTGCCGGAATTACTTTTACAAAACCCTCACCACTGCTCATGGCAATTCCTGGGGCCAGTAGACTCCAAAAACTTGCGGCCACCATTACACCTCCCGTAAAGCCCAACATACCGTCCAAAAGTGCTCGATTGGCCTTCTTAAAGAAGAATACCAAAGCGGCACCCAGTGCTGTTAAACCCCATGTAAAAAGGGTAGCATATAAAGCTGCGAGAATAGGATCGATTTCCTTAAGGTATGCAATAACGTTTTCCATTATTCCTGCTTTTTTACATAAAGATTATTCGCAATTTGATGCGATATGGACATGTTTTGTCCATTGATTGTAATGGTCAAGGATTGGTCAAAATCTTCAATTTCTACAATTTCTATAGTGTCGCCTAAGGCAATTTTATTTTTATCCAAAAATTTCAAGAAGTTAGAAGACGTATCCTTCACCCCTACGCAAACCCCGGTACTACCCGGCTTCATTTCGCTTAAAAGTTGTTGCTCTCGTTCAAAAAAGACGCCATCCTTGCTTGGGATGGGATCGCCATGCGGGTCAAATTTGGGATAACCCAAAAGGGAATCAATACGGTCAATCAGTTTTTCACTTTTGATGTGCTCCAGCTGTTCCGCTACCTCATGTACCTCGTCCCAACTAAAATCAAGCGTTTCTACCAAGAATACTTCCCATAAGCGATGTTTGCGTACGATGGAAAGTGCCGTTTTCAAACCCGTTTTGGAAAGGGAAACCCCTTGGTATTTGGTATATTCCACCAGACCTTTTTCCGCCAATTTTTTGGCCATATCCGTCACGGAAGAAGGCTTGGTTTCCATTTGCTCCGCAATTGCATTAGTAGATACCAAATGCGAAGAGCTTCCACCCAAGTGAAATATCGTTTTTAGATAATTTTCTTCGGCACGTGTCATAAAACCGTTTTGTCAAAAGTAAATTTTTTCTAGCAAAAATTTATTTTTCGTCATGTCTAAATTTAGATTTAAGACTAAATCACCGCTCAAAAAGGGTGCTTCACAAGTAAATTTCATGAGGATAATGCTCAAAATATGTATTTTTAGGCATGTCCAAATACGATTATATCATTGCCGGAGCAGGGGCATCTGGTCTCTTACTGGCAGACGCTTTGGGCAAGGATTCCTTTTTCGCTTCCAAATCCATTTTACTGATTGACAAAGACCTAAAACAGCAAAACGATAGAACATGGTGTTTTTGGGAGGCAGGTCCTGGTCAGTTTGACGAAATAGCCCATAAAATATGGCCCAACATCTATTTTGCGGGGGAAACTTTGCGTCTGGATACCAATATTGCTCCTTACCAATATAAATTAGTAAAAGGTTTGGATTTTTACAACCATTATCGCACCAAGCTAAGTGCCTTCTCGAATATCACTTGGATAACAGAAAACATTGAATCCATAGAAGAAACAGCGGAGGGAGTTAAAGTAAAAACAAATCAAGAGTCCTACCAAGCTTCCAAGGTGTTTTCAAGTCTTTTTGATTACAAATCCATTTTAAATCAAGAGAAATATCCTGTATTGCAACAACATTTTGTGGGTTGGTTTGTTCGCTTGGACCAAGCCGTTTTGGATGACCAAACGGCTCGATTCATGGATTTTTCCGTACCTCAAAAGGGCAACACCCGCTTTATGTATTTGTTGCCTTTTTCAAAAACGGACGCTCTTTTTGAATACACCTTATTTTCAAAGGAACCTTTGGAACGTTCGGAATATGAGGACGCCATAAAAGAATACCTCCAAGAGCATTTTCCTAATGTAAATTATGAGATTACGGAAACCGAGCAAGGCAATATTCCTATGAGTTGTTTTCCGTTCGAAAAATGGAATAC
Organism: uncultured Allomuricauda sp.; assembly: GCA_937899065.1. Lineage (GTDB taxonomy): Bacteria > Bacteroidota > Bacteroidia > Flavobacteriales > Flavobacteriaceae > Flagellimonas. The sequence goes on along the minus strand of CALBPG010000129.1, from coordinate 1,356 downwards.
AAACAAAGTAGTTGGTATCGGCATAGCCGGTGGTTGGGCCAAGCCGAGTACGGGCTTCACCTTTTACAACAGTAGCAGAAAGGTCAAAGAATTGGTAAAATACCTTAAGGAGGAGAAACCCCTATCCAAATTCCATCGCAATGATAAATTTCGCTTTTACGATATGCTGCTTCTAGATGTTTTGGCAAAAGACAATAGTTTGGGGCGATCCATATTTGAATCCCTTTTTCGCAAGCGAAAAGTTCCCCTAATTCTCAAGTTTTTGGATAATCGAACCTCCTTTTTTGAGGATGTTTTAATGATGTCAGCGCCAAACCCATTTCCCTTTATCAGGGCATTATTTGGGAGAATCTTCTAAATTTTTCGGTTCATCAATTGCCTTCCAAACATTTCCAATAATGATTTATTGGCATCGGATATGGACAAATTCTCTAGTGATGTAAACGCTTTTTCCGTGTACTCGGCAATGGTGGCCTTGGTAAAATCCACGGCACCACTTTCAACAAAGATTGTTTTGACCAATGCCACCTTTTCGGTTGACTCTTCAGGTTGTTCTTGATAAAGTTCAAGCAGTTGTTGTCTTTTCTCAGCTTTCGAAAACTCAAGCGCTTTTATAAAAAGAACGGTTTTTTTGTTTTCAATGATATCACCTCCAACTTGTTTCCCAAAACTTTCCGCATCCCCAAAGGCATCCAAATAATCATCTTGTAGTTGAAAAGCGATCCCCAGATTTTTACCAAATTCATAAATGCTTTGGGCATCTTCAGTCGAGGCACCAGCAGTGATTGCCCCCATTTGCATTGCAGCGGCGACCAAAACTGCCGTCTTATAAGCAATCATTTTAAGGTATTCATCCAAGGTGACATCCGTGCGTGTTTCAAAATCCACATCGTATTGCTGTCCTTCACAAACTTCAATAGCGGTTTTGCTAAACAAGGTTACAAGTCCCTTGAACATGTCAGGCTCATAGTCTTCGAAGAACTGATATGCCAAAATCAGCATGGCATCCCCCGAGAGAATTCCCGTATTGATGTCCCATTTTTCATGCACCGTTGTTTTTCCGCGTCGTAATGGTGCATCATCCATAATATCATCATGAACCAAAGAAAAGTTGTGAAACACTTCAATCGCCATTGCGGCATTTATGGCGTTTTTAGCATCGCCTCCAAAAACTTCTGCGGCCATCAGCGTCAAAACGGGTCGCATGCGTTTGCCCCCCAATTGCATAATGTAATCTATAGGTGCATAAAGACTTTCAGGCTCTTTTACGGTTATAGTGGCTTTGATATGCTCCAGAACGTTTTGGCGTAGTTGCGCAATGACTTTTTCATGATTCATAGCTTCAAATATAGCCTT